>JANQEY010000060.1 GCA_028278125.1 bacterium
AAGATTAACACATTGAATGACCATGCTTTTATTTCGATTTTGAAGTTTAATTTTAATAAAATCTGACACTGTCTGTAAAGTCAAATCTAGACTTTTACAGATAAATTTATAGAATGGATAAAGGATAGTTTTTCCAACAGCAAGCGGACGGTTTTTTTCTTGTCTTCAATTCAGAATTTCAATAAACTCACTAAATTAGTTAAAGGAGAATATCCATGAGAACCGTTTCGCTGCTCATCGTCCTTGCTTCAATCTTCCAGCTTACTGGTTGCGCTACCGCACTTGTTCCAAAGCGTGTTTATCTCGAATCCACAGCACGCTACGGTGAACTTGTCAAGCTACAAGAGGCTCAACTCGCCAAATCGGAAAAAGCCTCAGCAGCAGATTTGTACAACCTCTGCTACGCCTACTCAAAGGTTAAGGATTACGCAAAGCTTTTTGATTGCACCGACAAGCTTGAAAAGCAAATCAAGGCTGGTGATACCAAAATTACCTTATATACCAGCATATTTGAGTCAGACGGATCCCCGACACCATACCTTTTACGGGCGGAGGCATACATCGAACTTTCGCAGTATGGCAAAGCTATTTCGCAAGCCACCGAAGGCTACCGCCTTTCTAAACGAGTTGCCAATACCTTTTTTGGAAACGAGATTCAGCATCACATGATCAATAGTCTTGGATTACTTGCTTTGGCTTATACGTTTGCTGGAGATATTCCAAAGGCAAGAGAAAATTTGAAGACTTTGGAGAACTTATCGCTCCCCTTTGCTGGAAGCGCCGTAACTGAACCGACGAAAAATCGTGCGATTGGGCGCGTATATATGGCTTTGGGAGAGTTCGGCAAAGCACTTGAAATAATGAGTACAAGCGATGGCGGTTTCGCTCGAGCGATTGGCAGCACGATCGTTGGTGGCGGTGAAAATGTGTTTACTACTTTGGAACTCCCCAATACCTATATGAGGGCCAAGTGCCTCTTGGAAACAGGAGACATAAGCAAAGCCAAAGAGGAATACGACAACCTTCTTAATAACGAGCACTCGCAGGATGTTGGCGAGATTTACTGGATGCTTCTATTTGACCGTGGCCACATTGCTGAGAAGGAAGGCATCTTCAAAGAAGCAGTCGGTTATTACCGCCAGGCAGTTGATGTGATTGAGCAGCAGCGCGCAACCATTAACACTGAAGCCAGCAAGATCGGTTTCGTCGGCGACAAACAGGCCGTGTATCGGCACATAATTGCTGCGCTGTATGCCGACCGGCAATACGCGGCGGCCTTCGAATATGTTGAGCGATCCAAAGCCCGAGCGCTTGTAGACATGCTCGCGGCAAAGCAAGACTTTGCCATAACTAGCGATGACCCGGCAAAGGTCAGGAAGCTGCTGGCGATGGTTAGCCAAGCCGAAAGAGATGCGCTGATGCAAGGCACCTCTACAGGAAACTCCCAAACCCGTGGCCTTGTCCTTGAGACTCGTCAACAACTTAATGCTGAATTGCCTGAACTGGCTTCGTTAGTCAACGTTTCCACTCTGACGGTCTCAGAAATTCAAGCACTGATACCCCAGGATGAAGCACTGATCGAGTATTATTACAACGCTCCTTACCTCATTGTCTTTGTCCTTACCGCCAAAGGATTGAATGCCGTCCGGCTTGACAGCAGAGGCCTGCTGGACAACGTTCGCCGATACCGAAAACTACTCGAAAGTACCCACTCTTCAGATTACTTGGCCCTGTCTATGCAGTTATACAATCAACTGGTGCGTCCCTTCCCTAATCAAATAAATGTCAAGAAACTCATCGTAGTTGCTCACGGACCTTTGCACTATCTGCCATTCAATGCGCTACACGACGGGCAAGACTACCTGATCGAACTTTATAGCCTGAGGATGTTGCCCAGTGCAAGTGTTCTAAAATATTTGCGTGCCAAATCCACGACAAAGCAAGGGAATATCCTCGCTTTCGGCAATCCTGATCTGGGCAGTCCCGAATTTGATCTCCCCAACGCACAAACCGAAGCCATAGCTATCACGAAAAACTGTCCACAATCCAGAGTGTTGCTGCGTAAAGACGCCAATGAAGCGGCCTTGCGTCAATATGGCGGTGCGTTCCGCCACCTACATTTTGCTACCCACGGTGAATTCAATGCCGATGCTCCGCTCAAGTCAGCCCTGCTACTGGCCAGGGATGCTCAGAACGATGGCCGGTTGACTGTGGATAAACTTTACTCGCTTAAGCTGAATGCAGATCTGGTCACTCTCAGTGCCTGCGAAACGGGGTTGGGAAATATCTCCAACGGCGACGATGTGGTGGGGCTGACCCGCGGCTTTCTCTATGCCGGTAGCCGCACTATCGTTTCAAGCCTATGGCAGGTGGATGACTTGGCGACCTCATATCTGATGACCCGCTTTTATGACAATCTCAATGTCGTAGACAAGCGCGAAGCTTTGAGACGTGCTCAAAGAGAGACTCTGAAGAAGTTTTCTCATCCGTTCTATTGGGCTGCATTTCAAATTACAGGGAATGGCAAGTAGCATAGCATCCGTTATCGTCGTTATCGAGTCGCCACGGTAACTGAATAATATTACAGGGATAACATTGCAAAAACAGGCGCATATAAGCCCCAATGAAATGCATACTGCTTCACCCCGTGAATTTCACAGGGTAAACTTAATCGGGCAGTTTTACTATGAAAATTGGCTGATTAAGAGAGACAAAGAATATTAACAAGGATAGACAGGATATGTTTTTTTGGCAAAGCCGTAAATCGCATTCGTTTATTTGTGAAAGTCTAGATTTGACTTTACATGTAATGAAATGAGACCAACCATCGTAGGGTGGGCTATGCCCACCAAATGAGTCAGCATACATTATGAATCAGTAGATGGTGGGCACAGCCCACCCTACATTTTGTTCTGGCCAACACGATTAAGATTCTGAGGCAGAATCTTTACAAAAGGGTTAATGAACAATCGAACGATCTGGGAGGAGGGCTTGCGCCCTCCTCCTGATGATCGTTTTAAGGACACACAGACCAAGTAACGGTATCCGCTGTTGCTGGTACGGTCGGCAATGATCCTTTAAAACTATCCAGATTGATACAACTCATACCATTATCAGAAATAAACTCTTCAATCCTTCCTTCTTTCTGATCAAAATCAATTATCCAGATCGTTTGCGTACTTGTTGGACTGCCGATACGAATTTCCAGATCATCCATGTCCACATCTCCGTCATCGTCCAGGTCGGTATTGGGATTGCCGCCATCCGGTGGTGCATCGTTTATACGGAAGTATATATCGCCAGGAACAATGGTTTTAAAATCGAGCATATCATCGGGACACGTACCAAACCATTCGCATCTGTCATTAATAATGTCTATACCATCCCCACTATCGATCAGGTAAGTGTCACCATCCCGTTCACCGTGCAGTATATCATCACCTGTTCCACCCGTGAGGGAATCCGCGCCATTGTCTCCGCTGATATAGTCATTACCACACTTGCCATCAATGACGTCGTCCACGCCATATCCCAACAACACATCATCATCTACAGCAGGATCACTGCATGTATCATCATCGGTCATATCTGTTAACAATTTGATTTTCAAACAGCCCGGTGCAATTAACTCGGTAGCGCTTTCAAATTCAGGATCTGTTCGACTGTAATCCTCACAACTGCCATCCCACACAGCCGGATAAAAGTTGTATTTCGGGTTGCTGGATGGGTCTCCTGGATTATCCAGATCAGGTACTTCTTTGAATCGAATATCCATCTCAACGGCACCGGCAAACATGCCGAAATAACCCGGTATGTTGACAACGGCTTTTTCCGTTTCACTTCCCTGGACATTATCCCCTGCATAAACAATTAATTTATTGTTTTTGCGGGCGAACCACACATGGTCCACCTGAACACCGGGCATCATCCATAGAACATCACGCGGTGTCGGGCATTCAACCGCGCAGGAGCCTACTGGATCACATTGTGAAACGCAGTCATCCGGAGTGGTAAAATCGAAGTTATGAATCGTGAAATTGCCATAATTAGGTTTCACATGATAGATGTCTTTACCTGCTCCACCGTCCAGCACATCGTTACCTTTTCCCGGGTTTAAGGTGTCTTTACCGGCATCTCCATACACCCAGTCATTGCCTCCGCCAGCCAGTAGAAGATCATCTCCTGCTTCACCGAAAAGGACATCACTACCCGCACGGCCCCATAAGCGGTCGTTACCTTCACGGCCAAAAGACACATCAATGGTCGATGATGTACCGATCAGATCAGGATCTCTGGGAATCAGTGGGGATTGATGTGGTGCCATATCATCCCCTTCCGTACCAACACACAGTAAGTTCGATTGTGATTTGTCTTCATTTTCACATGTAGCGGTTGCCGTATCAATGGCCAGGCCGGTCAATTCAGAAACAGCTAAATAGACACCGTTTTCCAATGCCACTGATGCATGAGATCCATCGGCAAAGTCGATGCCTTTAAAACTGTACATGCCATTCAACTGATCCAGTGCAAAAAACTTCGCTATGGTTATTGATCCTTCATAAATCATGTCGTCGTCCGCATCGATTTGAATCAGAAGATCGTAATAAGCGCCCTGTAAAATATCACCGGGAACTCTCTCAAAAGTTACCTCTTCCATGGAG
This sequence comes from bacterium, assembly GCA_028278125.1. The sequence continues at coordinate 4,662 of JANQEY010000060.1, forward strand.
ATGCACGAACTGTCGTCAAGTAAGTCAGGACAATCAAAGCGGATAATATCACCGGAACCATCGTCATTCTGAACATCAACTATATCATGCCCGTCACCTGCGCCGTAAAGCACAATATCAATGCCGGCTGCATCAGCTTCTGCCGGCAGGTTCTCATCAGCCGGACTGCTGTGGGCAACATCGCTGGCATCGAATACGTCGGTACCATATGCGGTTTCAACAATATCTGTTATGCCGTCATTATCGTCATCATCATCACAGATATCACCGTGACTGTCGCCGTCATTATTGGCTTGATCCGTATTAGCTTCTAGCGGACAGTTATCAGCACCATCCAATACAGTATCAAGATCTGTATCCGGTGATAAAGGATCCAGGCCCAATGCAACTTCTTCTCCATCCATGATTCCGTCATCATCGGTATCTGCCTTGTTAGGATCCGTTCCATAGGTATTCACTTCATCACCATCTGATAGGTTATCATTATCACTGTCACTGTCCCCGGGATCTGTGCGGTATTGAAACTCATATATATTGGCAAGGCCGTCATTATCGGAATTATCCAATGAATCGTCCGTCCCAACACTTAAAACATAATACCGCTCCCAGCTGTCTGACATTCCGTCACTGTCCGTATCATAAGCAGTACCCTCAACCCAGGCGCGAAGATGTTCTTCATAAAAACGATTAAGGGCATTCTTTTCAAAAACATAGTTGGTTTCTGGATTTTGATAAGGAGGATGCCCCAGAGTTCTAACAACATGCAGCTCAGAATTGGTTAATGAACCACAGTCAAATTGTTCAATAGGAAATCCAGCGTCATATTGTGAATCAAAGATGATATTGCTATTGCCATTTGCAATATGCTCACAGAGCGATATGGCATCTTCCGGCGGTACTACAGCATCTCCGGAACCGTGAAGGAATAATATCGGCGGTGAGTAAGTCAAGTTGTAATCGTTTTTAAACGTATAGTAATCTATAAAATCATCACTAACGCTGATTGATCCAAAACAAGAACCTGTACCGCCCTGGCCGTTATCTTCACCACAGACATAACCGTCATGTAATTTATCAGGTACTTGAGAATCATCTCCCACCGCGAGTGTTTCACTGGGATCAACATTGCCGCCAATATTGTCTCCATACGTATCACCATCAACATCTCCGGCTGTTGGCAATTCTAATAAACGATCTTCAACCCAGGATGTATTCTGAAAATCAGACAAATGCTCGTGCCATTGCGTCATATCAGACACCCCTGCAAAGGGTATTACATTGGCAATCACTTCTCGGCCACGAGAACTGTTGGTGATTTCTGACCAATTCACATCTGATGAAACCGATGTTCTGTCCAGGCCATGGGAAGCCAGCAAATTAACCAAACCACCACCCGCAGAATTACCGAGAAGCGTTACTTTTGGAAAATCTGCAGGGGAAGAAGCATTTTGTACAGAATTCTGTAAATCTTTAATAGATAAAACAGCATGGTAAAAACCTTCCTGCACATCATCGGCAATCTCTTCCCATGTGACGCGACCGATATCAACATTGCAGGCTTCGTCATGGGCATATAATGATGTATCAAGATCGTCATTATGGATGCCACGATAGCTAATATTGAAAATGGCGTATTCATTATCCATCCAATACCGATTATTAGAAAACAATCCGATATCTGATCCACCAAAAGGCTCAGAAGAGACTGTTCCGCTTATCGCATTTTCTGCCATTCCAGTACGATTAAATGTTATATATTTATTATCATTATATCCTCTTTTTAATGTGGATGTTTCACTAAAACTACCACCATAGATATAAATTAATACTTTTTCACCGGGCCAGCCCACTGGTGCCCAGACCTCAATAACCTGCTGGCATGTACTTTCAGATGGATTATCGCCTGTTGAATAGACATTCAAGACATCATCATCATAAAAGTATATTTCCCGATATTCATAACTGTAAGGCGTGCTATTATAATCCGTACAGTCTGAGACCACATTCCCGAAGTCATCAAAACAGAGGTCTGGATTGTCTGGTATTACAGAAGTGTAATTATCCAATAGATACTGCCAGCCATCCGGAAGTCCGTCACTATTTGAGTCGCTGCTGGTATAGTCATAGTTCTGATTAGCATTCTCAAAAGTATCGCTTAGGCCATCTTTATCTGTATCTGTCGCGTAAGGCGATTCAAAGACAAACTCCACTTCAGAAATGGCAATCCATTGTGCACCTGTGTTGTAAGGATCATGTATGGTTTTATCGGTAATCAATATCCTTACGAAATTTTCCGTACTGGTAAACGGAATCCATGTTCCCCAGCTGCCTTCTTCTGCAACATAGTCTGTAACAGTTGCCAGCGTTGACCAGCCGCCGGTACCGGTTTCACTTCCCTGGATCAGAAAGTCCTTGGGGAAGCTGGTAACTGCACCGGGATCTCTGCGTCTTAATTTTACGCCTTTAACGGTTTCAGAACCTACGATATTCTGCATATCAAATTTTACCCATGTGGCCCAGGATGATTGGTTCTCAACGCTTGGTACATTTCGCCAATAATTATCAATATCACCGGTTATACTATCAAAAGCGTTTATTGCGGGAAAGCCGCTTGCTGATGTTAAAGCGGAAACATAATCTGCATAAATACTTTTTCCAAAGACCTTTAACCGGTCTGCCAGGAGAGGATCTGAACCCAGTTCAAGGATTTCTTCGCCGTCTGTGAGGCCATCATTTTCAGAATCCGGATCAGTCGGGTTAGTTCCGTAAAGACTTAGTTCATCCCCATCATTCAAACCATCATGATCTGTATCCGGACCAGTCGGATAGGTGCCAAGTTCTTCTTCCTCAGCATCCGTCAGCCCATCCATATCATAATCAGCAGTCGGGTTGGTCGTGTAAGTGGTATTCGCAGCATCCATATCGTCTGCATCACAGGCGGTTCCGACACCATCTCCATCCATATCCATCTGCAAAGGGTTATACACATCAACTGAAGAAGGACCAGGGACATAACAATTATCACATGCATCTCCCACGCCATCATTATCAATATCACTTTGGTTGTCTTCCAGCACGCCGTTTTCTACTGTGGGACAATTATCCACGTTCCCGGGCAATATCTCCACATATGGTGGCGTTGCTAATGTTGTTACCGTAATATCATCAATGCCATCACTGTCAAAATCAGTTATACCACTGAGTTCTTTCATATACAGTGCTGCATATTTTTGAAGGGTGTCCCCGTTTTCATAGCGGAAATCAGGGAGCATGAGCAAACCTGATTTGTAACGCCAGAAAATATCATTATCATAGGGATCACTGCCATAGCCATCCGGCAGAAAGTGGTCAAAATAGTGAACTTCGATACCAGCGCTGCCCGGATCAGGCTGAGCATATACAGGTCCATTAGCGTTCATCCATTTATCAAACTGATCTATCCATGCGACCTGGTCAATCATGGCGTTAACATGTTCCGGTTCCTTATAAATAGAGTGTTCTTGTGAACTAAATGAGTCCGCGGTAAACATTATGTTTAACGGTTTGCAGTACGAAGGTGTCGGCAATGCACCGCAAAGGCCGTCACTCATCAGCGCGTTAAAAACATGGTTAAGAAAAGGATCTCGACCTTCTTCTCCCAAGAGATCAAAAAATTCTTCTATTGTGTATTCATAGTTTTCACTGTAATCGTATAAATCCGAGTTCCAAAATTCTATTGTGACAAGAAATGGAAGACCGGCCACATGTGCATTGGCAAACGCAGATACTATCTCTACTGTGTTATCAAATGCAATATCGCAATTAATATTGTATCTTACGCATTTTGTTTTATCACCTCCAGATCCTGGAGTAATATTGACTCCTACCTGGGCATTTGGGTTGATTTCCAGAATTCTTTCCGTTGTTTTGCCATAAGAGGCTGTCACCGCATTAAATTCAGGATGCCCGACGGAAGGTAACGTGGCAGCCCAGCCATCTATTTCCTCAACCAGCTGTACCAGGTCAGCATTAAAAAGCACGACCAAAAAGGCGTGCAAATTGGCATTTGCTTCCCCCCAGCCATAGGTGCCGCCCCCCTGATCAATATAGGTGGGAGAGTATGTATTGTTATCCCAGAAATCCCAGGTTTTACCATTGTGAGTACCTGAAAAATAGGATCCATTATTTGGAACCGGATCATTTATCGGGGGCCTGGAATCATACGTTGGCATGCCGGGATAGGGAATAACCGGTGTAAAAGGGGAAATAATTTCCCGGAGTGCCGGAATCCATACATGCTCATATGCCCTGGCAATAAACTCATCTTGAAGTAGCACCTTCTGGGTGCTACTTCGATCAGCCTTTATGTTTTCTGCTGTCAGCCACAGCCTGTCGTACCAATAACGAACAGCGCCATCTTTTGATGTACCAAGATCATTTGCGATATCTGCAAACGCAGATCCTGTAGCAGGATTCCAATCATTAACGGAATATCCCAGAAAGTACTGCCAGGGAACATTTGGAATCACATAATCAACACCGTCAACAGCTCTCAAAACTCTGGACGGGTCACATGGTACATTTCCGTCAATGGTTTTTTGATACTCGGCATCTTCAGGGGATATCACACCATTATTTGCTAATAGCCTCCCTGAAGGAAGTGTCAGCGTTGATTCTGTCTTATTAACTGAATCAGGGAGCTGAATTGGCGCCCAAACATACTGATAGGCTGATCCACCTGTCTTGGAGTATAATCGCTGTTTATCAGCGTTTTCAGCCAGCTCTAAAGCATCACCATTGGGTCCATGTGCGCCCAGCATGGACTCTCCAAAATTGAATACCGCGTACTCAACATTCCATGCTTGACAAATTGATGAAAACATTATTCCACTTACCAAAAATATTATCAATTTCTGAATAAACAGGTTATTGTTTTTCATAAATATCTCCTTTCTCCAATATTGACCGCCATGAAAACAGAACGGAAATATAGGGATGCAAAAAAATATTGCGATTTGTTGTTTTTTGTTAGCCTTCTTTTTATGTGACCGTCACAATAAGTAGAACAATACAATTTTAAAAGAAATTAATATTGTATTAAGAACAGGATAATGCTGAAATGATGGCTGTCAACAAACCTTTAGAAAAAAAAATTCGATTTATTCCTACTTTAAGAAATTTTTTTCTTTTGTATTATTGCTACTAATAAAATTATTTAATTTTTAGTATAGCTGTTGAGTTTTAAATATTCCCAGAGGCGATTTTTTCTTCCAACAATTGTACTTATTGATATTTTTCCTTTTATCATAATTTGGCCTGTTATGATTTATTTATAAACGGACAAATCATGGAAAGCATCCTGCCTGTCATAGCGAAGCGTAGATTCCGCCATCGGGGCCACGTTTTCAGCGTGGTCTTCTGCGGGGTCGTAATGAAATGAGACCAACATCGTAGGGTGGGCTATGCCCACCAAATAGGTCAGCATACATTATGAATCAGTAGATGGTGGGCACAGCCCACCCTACATTTTGTTCTGGCCAACACGATTGAGATATTAATTTATTAGTCTGTCCCCTTGGTCGATAAAAAGCCAAAAACATTTGAAGCACGAACCATACGAAATACACGAAAAATGAATTTTGACTGCTGTGCAGAAAAATATGTTTGGTGCTTTGAATGAAATTACACTTTTTCGCATTCCTATTTTTATGGTCCCTTTCGTGTGGTTCGTGGTTGGAATTGTGGTTACAGGCGAAATATGCATTAACCTAGAAAAAATATTTGTACCTAATATTGGATTAGGTTTTTTTATAATAATAATTATTTTAAGGAGGATGTAAAAGATGAAAATGAAACAGGTTGTAATTAGTATGATGGTATTATTGATGGTTTCTTTATTTGTTGTCGGCTGTCTGCCTAAAGTAAAAACCGTAGAAGGTTTAAAACAGGATATGGCAGATGAGTATGCTTCAGGAAAGCATGATGATAAGTTGATAGGTACTGTATCATTTGATACCGGCTGTCCTAAAAACAAGATAAAAGTTACGTATCGAAGTGATCAGGCTGGTTCCGGGATGTATAAACTTGATGCATAATGAAAACAAACATAGTATTTGCAGCAATAATGCTTTGGATTATTCCGTGTGTTTTTTCTGGGTGCCATTCAACAATAATGCGGAACATGTATGATACGGAAATAGTAGATCTGGATGCTAAAGAAATTACACATCAAAAAACAGGATGTGATAAAAAAGATATTAAAATTATCCGCGATAATGGAAAGAGCCTTTATGAGTCATCAATTATGACTGGCACGCGGATATGGACAGTAAGGTGCAGTTCAGGA
>JANQEY010000075.1 GCA_028278125.1 bacterium
CCAGATAGCGGCAGACAAGCCGGAGGCTGCTGCCGCGTCAGAGATGCCCGTGAGGGCAGAATTGCCGAAGCAGACAAAGCCAAAGCTGTTGCGCGGCCAAGACAGGATGGATGGGGACAGCACTGCATCTGAGACGCCAGCGCTGGTGAGGCTGCCGGAAAGTGAAACAGGCCGCAGTTTGTTGGCATCGTATGAGCCGAATACAAATACAACACCCATTCTTGAATACCCGGTGATCAACACGACGGGATTGAACTTGAAGTCCGGGAAGCCGGAAGACGTGCAGGAATGGGTGGATAAGCACCTGGATGAAGTGAGGATGGTATTGCAGGGCGTGATTGATGAAATGAAGGAGAAGGGATTACTACAGCCGCTGACAGGCACTGTGCCGCGATATGACGACCAACCGCAGTTGGCCTATGCGGGAGAGATGGGTGGTGTGGGGAGTACGCCAGCGGGGGAGGAAGAGGGGGGTGACGGGGAACCTACACCGACACCTAACCAACCGCCGGTGTCTGTTCCAGAATCATGGGATCCAGATTATCCTGCACCTAATACCGTGGGGGAAGTAACAAAAATAGACGTTGAGAGGAATGGATTATTTAATGTTGAACTGATAAAAAATAATAATCCTGACCTTCCAACTTCTAAAGATGTAACCGAATGGTTGATTGATCAAATGGTTACTAATGTAAATTCCTCATATGTGGAAGAAATGAATAAAAATGCAAAGATTGGAAATAAGTTTCAGGCATATCAACGTTGGATTTCCTTAGTAAATACTCACGCGGCCTGGGATTTAAAAGATTATATTATTGAGGGATTTAAAGAAAACTTAGGGATAAAAATTTATGATCATCCAGAAGTAATTTTGGCTGGACGAGAAGAAAACTTCCAAGCAATAGCTAATATTCATTACGGATATATTGGGCATGCATCTGGTTTCAATATGCCGGGGCTAGAAATCGGGGCAGGAGTTGCTCAGAGAAAGGGAAATACAAATAAACCGAATGCTCCAGAAGATGCAATAGGTCCACTATGGGTAGAGGGTTTTAATGGAAAAGGAAATAACCTTACTTATTTCGACCAGCCATATGATAATTATTGGGTTGAATTTGGCTATAGACTGTATGGTGACGTAAAACCGGAAGAGCTTACGGGAGAAATATTAAAGGAAAAACTAATGGAGTATATGAAAAAGTATGGAGAACCACCGTCTCCACCTCTACAACAATAAAAAAGGAGACAAAATGTATAAAAAAATCTTCATTTCAGTTGGGACAATCTATTGTTTTATCCTTGTTATATCTATATTTAGTGGAGTGATGGGCTTATTGGAAACCATTAAACCAATATTGCGAAAACCGCCTGATGAAACACCGGTAACGCGAGCTTTTTCTACTATAGATTTACTATGGGTAGAAAACGAAATCGCTCAAAAATGGAATATTGAGATTGTATCCAAAGCAGACCAGAAAAAACAAGACAATATTTATTATTCAAACGAACATGCCACTGTCTTGTTCTCCATATTAGGGAGAAATGAAGATAGGGCAAAAGGTTATCAAGGTGTCTTTAATTTTTCTACACCGTATGGTGCAAATAGCGCCTATATCTATGATTTCGCTGGGAAAGGGTATGAAATTCCAGCAGGATGGAGCTATAGTAGTCCAATAGCCGACCAATATAGTTTTGCTTGTACCCATTTTCAAAATCAAACCAATTTAACTTGTTATTGGATTGGTCAGTATGATGAATTTATTACTGAATATAGCATCGAGTGGGTACCTGGGTTAGTAGATTTAGACGATATTGAGAAAATGGTATCTGAGGTTGATCAAATCATGGCAGAGCATTTACAGTTGCCGTTGGTGGAGTAAAAGTTTAGCATTGCTGAAGACGTATATGGCGATGCACGTTATGCCATCAGGCTGGCGAAGGCCAATAAGGGGCTTTACCAGCTCTCGCAGGGGATGGTCTTGCAGCTGCCGCCGAAGGACGAGGAAGAACCGCTGATCACGAGTGAGGAATGGGAAGATGTGCTTGAGTCAGAGAGGAAACAAACGGATGGGGCGGATACTTCCCGGGGGCTGGAACCACCAGCAACGCCAGATAGGCAGACACAGGCAGGACAGCCGAGTATGCCAGATGCACAGCAGACTGGCAGGCAGGATGAAGATGGTATTGATTTAACCCAGCAAAAACCATCTGATGAACAAACACGTAATACTGTTATGGTGGATTACAGCGACAGTGCTGGAGATGGGAGCAGTGAGCTTGATCTGCAAACCTTGAGCACACTGCCGATCGATATAAATCAATATCATATTGGATCGTTGGATGTGCAGGGCATAGAGAAATGGAAACGAGACTACCCGGAAGAGGTGGAAGATTACATAGATAAGGCAGTAGATCATTATGCCCGAATCTTATGGCCGGAGGGACAGCGGGCTGTGGGTACGCCAGCGGTGGAGGAAGAGGGGGATGGTGGAGAACCTACACCGACACCTAACCAACCGCCAGACACTGTGCCTGAACCAGTTACTATTGATGATATTGCCAAAAAGGTTGAGGAAAATAAAGTGGAAACCTATAGGGTAAAAGACCTGCCCTTGGATAAATTAACGGATGAGGATGTTCAATTGATTGG
>JANQEY010000084.1 GCA_028278125.1 bacterium
TGCCACGGCCAGGTTTTTAAACACATCATTAAAAGGCTGGTACAAGTCCCCCATATCCAGTGTGCCATCATCTTTAAAATGAATACCCACAGCACCAGAGGTGAATTTGGTGCTCAGGGTGAGGGCAAAACTGATTGATGAGAAGTTTCGTAAACGTCAGGATTCACAGGTGGAGTTTCTGCAACAAAAAACTACTGCGTTGATTAGACGGATTTAATGCAATGAGCAAAGTTATTTAGCTCTATATCATGCTTATCCAGAGAATATTGTAATTGTTCTTTTACTCCTTAAAGATTGTACTTACTCCCTTTTCAGCATGAATATAGATTGTTGGAGAATTTAACTCTAAAGTGAATTTCGTAACAGGGCTTTCTTTTTCTTTTGCGTGAGCATGTATTTTAAAATGGTATTTTCCATTGAAGCGACTGTCTTTGCAGGCTGTTAATTCCAAAATATCTTCTCCCTCTTCGACATAGGTTTGTATTGTGCAAATCAATTCATTTTCATTTGGTACCGGCAACACAATTATATTGTTTTTTTCATCAATGCTCATTGAATGAGTTACAAGGAGTTTCCCAACCTCTTTTACCCCTAGTATTTCATTGCCGTTATGCTTTATGGTAAATACTGACCAATTACCATAGATTTCTTTATCAACTTTTGCACAAGAGGAAAAGATTAAAAAGATTAAATACAAAACGACTCTACTTGGTCTCATAATTAGTTATCATCGCAACTCTCATCACATGGATCTCCTTGCCCTCGGTAATTACCCGAAATTTCCTTTATAATTCTAAATCCAATTTCTCGAATCGCTTCATCTTCATCACCACTGCCACCAAATAAAACTATGTTGGTTAATTGGCTGAGATGATCCACATTTTGATATTCATCAGGCACTAATCCCGATTCAACCCCTTTTATAACATCTAATACTGCTAATTTTAAAGGTGACTCAGTAATAACCCACCTATCAGATAAAGTCCAAAGATCAGATTCTAAAGTTCGCGTCCCTTGAGTTTGCCTGTGTAGTTCATTTTTATCTCTACCATGCAAGTAGTTAGAATAAATTTCACCTGCCCAGTTTATCGAATTTATTAATACTACTACTCCTGCTGCGCCTGCTCTTGCTTTTGGAGAAGCTGATATGATTGGCCTTTACTCTTCTATCCGGTAAACCTGTACTTTTTGCAGTAACGGCTTTTGTAGTCAAAGTACCAAATTGGCTTTCCTTTCCCGCAGGTGTTAATTTTGCTGATGGTGCAGTACGATTTTCTCTAAAAATTGGAGTTCCAATCATGCCTTCACCATAAACGGTTCCATCTGAGTTAAAATAAACTAATCCATAAGTAGTATTACTGCGAACATTCTCTTGAATTATATCATTAAAATTTTCAAGCTTAATAAAAGGTACTCCATACCATAGTTGTACTAATGCCTCATCGGAATCGAGATATTCCAACCCTTCCAGTTCTCTGCCATCAATTACCCTGTTCATGGCAAATGCAAATGGGCTGTTCCAGGGATAATTTACCGCCAAAGGATCAAGAGATAAAAACCTACCAAGTCTTGGATCATGGATCCTGTACCTGAATGCCAAGCTGTTACCATTTCCCTTGATCTCGTCATCCATCTCTTGTCCGTTAAAGCCGAACCTATGCTCACTGGTTTGATAATTTCTCCCCGGCATTAACGAACCAAATGCATAATAATCTCCCCAAGAAACCACATTCAAAGAACTACCATCAAATATATTAATTATCCCGTCATTGTTGGTATCTCCTTCCGATATTCTACGATCAGAGTACGTGACCCTAACATTTCCGAGATGGTCATTCGACTCGTAAAGTCTTTTTCCTACAGTTCTGTCTGTATATACGCCTTCCCTAGGCGCATCCGTACAGACGCTTTCATACACACGGTAGGGTTGCCAGGGCAACCCATAATTACTAGCCCCCGACTTGAGATCAATCACCTTCCTTCCCACATTGCCCACAGTGGCATCTTCCGTGTTCCCATACTCAAACAACCTGGATTCCGGTGTAAACACAATATTAACTAATCCTTCTTCATCTAACTGTTCTTGCACATAATAAATATACTGTCCTTTTGGGGAATAATCAAGGGAAAGAATATCAAGTTTCAAATCGGCATCGTCCGGATTCATAGTCTCCTTGCTGATGATGCGTTCTTCGGCAAACACAGATCCACCCATACTATTCAGTCCAAAAAGTTGGAAGGTATGCCAATGCTGCCCCCGAATCGGTTTGTTAACTGGTCCGCCCTTATTGATGGGCGTTTTACCGAAGCGTTGGTTGACATAAAGTTTCTCATTAATGGATCTTCGCACTTCAATTTCCAGTTCCTGGTCGACATACCGATCCACGGTTTCATTGACCTGAGCGGAATAGTGATGCCGTTTTAAGGCGCTGTTTTTAACCGAAGTCAGGAGAACGGGACTTGGCAGAATGGTCGGTTTTCCAACAACAACAGTCCCACCTATACCTACGGCTACGAGATGCCCGGTGGTAGGCGCCGTGCGGATACCTCGCAAGGAGGCCACAGTAGGCACAGGTTTCTGCATCCAACGTTGCCCACCATCAGTAGTATACCCAATATACCCATTAGTGCCCGCAATAAATCCAGTCTGATGATTAATAAACTGCAGATCATTGATGGGCTCGGGAGTAGGCCCGCCGGCAAAATACCAGCTCAGCCCTGCATTGGGAGTATACAGCAATCTGCCGTCCTGGGAATTAACCACCAGTGCGGTATTGGTATCGATCACTTGTAAGGTTTCCAGCATATCGGTAGTACCACAAGGGGTGAGGGGGCCAGGATTCCCACCAATGGTAACGACTTGCCCGATATCCCAAACCGGTCCGGGAATGATCATGAGGCAGGCGCCGAGTATGCCTTGTACACCATCGGCTTCGATCCAATTAGCCCCGCCATCAGTCGTGTAAATAAAGGATGCGTCATCACCGCTGATAAACCCGGTATCAGCATGGATAAAAAATAACCCGTTCAGGTTTTCGGTAATGCTGGAGGTCTGCGCACTCCAGGTAACCCCGGCATCAGTCGAGCGCAAAATAGTCCCGGTATCCCCGACAACCATAACGGTGGTATCATCGGCAAAAACAATATCATTGAGATTACGAGTCGTCCCAGAGGAAATAGGATTCCATGAAAACCCACCATCGGTACTGCGAAAAAGCGCACCGCTATCCCCAGTCATAACAGCAATTTCATCGCCAGCCATATCCAGGGCGTTAAGAT
>JANQEY010000096.1 GCA_028278125.1 bacterium
AGTAAACAGTGATATGGCATGGGCATTAAAATTAACCAAAGGAAAAAAGGGTATAGAAGTCAGCACCCGTTCCTATCAGACTTATCCTATTTACAGGGATCGTGACGTGGTTGGCTGGCGGGCCAGTCAGGAGTTACAGTTAAGAAGTCAGGATACGACGAAGTTGAGTGGACTGGTTGGATTATTACAGGAAAAATTACATGTCCGGCAAATGCAATTCAATACCACCAAGGAAACCCGGGAGCGTTACGAGAATGAATTAATCGAAGAAGCCCTGGATGGTTTTAAGCGTCGTGTGGCAATTATTAAAAAACACATGGATGATAAGGATTACCGCATAGTTGATTTGCATGTCAATACAGATGGACACAAGGGACCGGTGGTTTACCAGGAACGGGCGGCAAAATTTTCTGCAATGTCGGTTACCAGCACACCATCAGTTGAAGCGGGGAAAAGTAAATTGACTGTGACCGTGTCAGGCAGTGTACAGTTTTTTTAATTAATCTCGGTTTGGAATAACTCTCTGTTTACTTTATGCCCGGTAGTTCTTGCTCAAAAGAAGAATTAAAGAATTCAGAATAAAGAACTTGACAAGGTAAAGCAGGAGATCAAACTTTTTCTGACTTCTGACTTCTGACTTCTGACTTCTGACTTCTGACTTCTGACTTCTGACTTCTGACTTCTATGTTTATTTCCTCATTTGTTGAAAAACATATTCTGCCGCATCGATAGTCTTTTCTATTTCTTCCGTTTCGTGGGCAGCCGAGATAAATCCTGCTTCAAATGCGGACGGCGCCAAGTATATATTCTGCTGTAACATGCCATGAAAGAATGCTTTAAACCGTTCCTGATCACATGCCGTCGCCTGTGAGAAGCTGGTAATTTTTTCTTCATCACTGAAAAAAATACCGAACATGGCACCAATATGATTCGTGGTTAAGGGGATATGATTTTTTTCTGCCTGATCTTTCAAGCCCTGCATGAGGGCAATGGTCTTTTCGGCAAGCTGCTCATAGAAGCCTGAATGAGAGACCAGATTCAGGGTGGTAAGACCGGCGCACATCGCTACCGGGTTGCCGGATAATGTTCCAGCCTGATAGACCGGGCCTTCCGGAGCAATATGATCCATGATATCAGCACGTCCGCCAAAAGCCCCTACCGGCATGCCTCCACCGATGACTTTACCAAGAATAGTGAGATCCGGTTTAATATGATAAATGGACTGGGCGCCACCAAGAGCAACACGAAAACCTGTCATGACTTCATCAAAGATCAACAGAGTCTTGTATCGATCACAGATTTCACGCAAGCCTTCCAGAAAACCGGGTACAGGTAGAATGCAATTCATATTACCGGCAACAGGCTCCACAATAACGGCAGCCACTTCATCTCCTATATCCCTAAACACCGTTTCAGCCTGCGAGATGTTATTAAAGCTCAGGGTAACAGTATGTCTGGCATAATCTTCCGGGACACCGGGAGAAGTAGGAACGCCAAGCGTTAAAGCACCGGAACCGGCTTTGACCAGCAGACCATCCGCGTGTCCGTGATAACAGCCTTCGAATTTAATGATCTTGTTACGGCCTGTATAGCCCCTGGCAAGCCGGATCACACTCATGGCTGCTTCTGTTCCCGAATTTACCATACGTACCTTTTCAATATGGGGCATCAATTCACAGATCTTTTCTGCCAACTGGATTTCCAATTCAGTCGGTGCACCAAAGCTTAAACCGGATTCGACCGTTTCTTTCACTTTAGCGATGACTTCGGGATGGGCATGACCCAGGATCATAGGTCCCCAGGAACCAACGTAATCGATGTAAGCTTGATCGTCAGCATCATAAAGATAAGCACCTTTTGCCGACTTGAAGAATACCGGTTCACCACCTACGGACTTGAACGCACGGACTGGTGAGTTGACGCCGCCCGGGATGAAATTTTTTGCCTTGTTAAATAGTTGATTGCTCATTTACATCTGTCCTTCTTTGTTATTTCAAAGTATCAGTAGCGGGATAATGCTATAAGCTTGATGAGTTAAATAATTCATTGAATCTTTGAACAGCCCTTTTGGGTTCATCCGTATGATAAACGCTGCTAATCACAGCAAGTATGTCTGCACCGGCCGCTAATAACGACTTTCCATTTTCCTGTGTGATACCTCCTATTGCAACGATAGGCAGGCAAATTTCCTTTTTTGCATTTATCAGGAGTTCTTTCGTCGCTTTGGTGGTATCTGATTTTGTCGTAGTGGGGAAGAAGGCCCCAAAGGCAATATAATCAGCCCCCATCTTTTGTGTCGCAATGGCCCTGTCCATGAGGTTGTAACAGGAGATCCCGATAATTGTATCCGGTCCCAGTCTGTCTCTGGCTTTTTCGTAACCAGCATCATCCCGTCCCAAGTGAATCCCGTCAGCACTTACATCTTCAGCCAGTTGAATATCATCATTAACGATGAAAGGCACCTGATATTTCCGGCACAGTTGTTGTAATGCAAAGGCACGTTGTTGACAGGTAGCCGGATCGGATAATTTATCGCGGTATTGCAAGGCAGTCACACCTGCACTCAGGATTTGCTCCGTTCTATCCAGCAGGCTTCGTTCGTCAAGGGTATCATCCGTAATAGCATACAATCCCCTGTTAAGCATCTTTTTCATTCACCAGTTATCAATCTTTATCAAGATGGAAGAATCTATCAGGATGATATTGCCCTTTCCCCAACTGATAACCATGTTTGAGGGTCTGCCAGGTATATTGTTGGGCTTGTTTGATAGCTTCCACGATATTACTACCCAGTGCCAAATGCCCTGCGATATTGGCAGCCAGCGTACAGCCTGAGCCGTGGTAACTATACGGAAGCCGCTTCCATTCATAGTACAGAGGTTCCTTATCAGGCTGAAACAGGACATTGATTACCTTATCGGTATGGTTGTCAGCACCGGTGATCAGGATACATTTGCAACCATACTCAAATAATTTCGATGCCGCACGATGATCATCCGTACAGCCGGTGAGTCTCCGGGCTTCCTGGCTGTTGGGAGTGAGAACAGTGACCAGAGGAAACAGCTGTCTGATGATCGTGGCCTGTAGTTCGCCCTCTATCAGATCCGTACCAGTACCAGAAGCCAGGATCGGATCCAGGACAACGGGGATATTACCGAATTTCTGTAAGGTATCCACAATGACAGCTAACAGATCAGTACTGCCGATTAAACCAATTTTACAGGCATGTATGGTGATATCCGATATTAGTAGTTTTATCTGTGCTGCGAAATAGTCAGGGCTTTGTGGTATCAGCTGTTCAAATTTACTCGTATTTTGTGCGGTTGTGGTGGTGAGTACCGAGACACAATGGCAACCGCTCGCGGCGATACTTTCAATATCTGCCTGGATTCCGGCACCACCACTGGGGTCATGACCGGAAAAGACCAGGACAGCCGGTTTTTGTCTGGCTTGTTTTTCCATCGATGGTTATTCTACACAGCATTGCATGGATTCGGAGAAATTACTTTGAAGAAATATATGTGTGTGATTTGCGGTTTTGTCTATGACGAGGAAAAAGGCTGTCCGGATGACGGTATCGCCGCAGGCACTCGTTGGGAAGATGTCCCTCTCAATTGGTGTTGCCCGGATTGTGGTGCGAGAAAGGAAGATTTCGAGATGGTGGCGGTCTGAATGTCAGCGGGTACCGTCAGATGTTAAATTTATTAACAATGTTTTTTAATTCGCCAGCCAGGTTGTCCACCTGTTCACTTGCCTGTTTGCTTTTCGAGGTTGCATTCACCGTTTTTTCCATGAGCTCACAAACACCGCTGACATTGGCATGAATGTCATTGGCAGCATATTGCTGTTGCTGGGTAACTCGATGGATCTGTTCGTTCATCTCGTTGATCCGCGTCACGGCAGTATTGATGAGGTCCAGGGAACCACTGGTCTTCCCGCTTGATTCAACGCTGACACCAGCCTGAGTACTGCCTTTTTCCATGACCTGCACCACTTTTTCCGTGCCTTTCTTTAAGCGTTCTATCATGGCCTGAATCTGGCCGGTGGACTCTTCTGTTTTCTTTGCCAGGGTTCGTACTTCGTCAGCGACGACGGCAAAACCCCGTCCCTGTTCACCGGCACGAGCCGCTTCGATGGCTGCATTCAGAGCCAGTAAATTGGTTTGTTCTGCGACATCAAAGATAACGTTCAGGACAGATTCTATTTCATCACTGTCCTGCTTTAATTCATAAATGGCATCACTGGATTTTTGAACTTCATCCGCTAATAACTCAATGGCGGCAATACTTTCATTGGCGACGTTAATACCACGTTCTGTTTCATGGCTGGCATTGACCGCCGCTTCCGAAGCCTGACCCGCCAGCTCTGTGACACGTACCGTATCTTCGACCATATTATCTGTAGTATCCAAAGTACGCAGTGACTCCTGCCGTTGTTTGTCCGCATCAGTACGAGTCTCTTCGGCAACTGTAAACATCTCATGCGATGCTTCCGTCAATTGCTTGGTATAGAGGGCTATTTTTCTGATGATCGAGTACAGGTTGCAGACCATCTTGTTCATTGATTCTCCAAGTTGTGCAAGCTCATCATTCCCGCGGATTTCCAGCGGTTCCTGATTGATATTTCCTGCAGCCATAGAGCGTAATCTGGCGGCAAGTAAAAGAATGGGACCGGTCAAATGGTTGGAAAAATACCATGCATAAACTATCAGGATGATAATCGCAACGAGACACACTATGGTTGAAGCGATAATGGGACGGTTGCGTATATCACGTTGTTTTTCATTGACTTCATTCAGATTATTAATGTAATTCACTTTGGCAATGGCCATCTGTTCCTGTAGTGCCGCCAGGGCCTCATCAAAGAAGATAATCTGATCGTTAATTTCTTCCTGATCTGCGGAGTCAGTGGATATCTCTTTCAGAGCGATATATTCCTCTTCGACACTGGCAAACCCGGATTCCAGAGTGCTTGCCTGATCAGGCAGGCCTATTAGGACATCAAATTCTTTAAATTCTTTGATACTCTGACGAATGTCGTTCATGTATATATCCGTAGATTCAAAGGCGGAGGCAATATTATTGCTGTTCTGAAGTTGTGCCAGATCGGTCTGGATGCTTGCAATATTTGACAGGAAATGGCCGGTTGCCAGATCGGCTTCGACGGAATAATCCAGTTCCGTGATGACATCGCGGAGCTGGAAAATGAAATAACCCGTCGTCACCGCTTGAAAAACCAGTATCAAGATGCAGGCGGAAAAACCGGCAAGTACCTTGGCCCTTAATGTCATCGTTTATTACCTAACTAATGCTTGTGTGAAGTATTAACCCGGAATCCTCACATACGGCTTATGATTATCTCCTGCACGTTATATCGACCCAGGCAGGAAAAAGTTAAGCATCGAAAGTAACTGAAAAGTAACGGATTGAAATAGCGGTAATGAACGTTGCATAGCAACATATACAGGTGATGCCGTCCCTGGCAATTTACGTGGAGTCGCTTTCCTTTGAGCTTTAAATATGAAACTCGACTCAGATCTTGAACAGGATTTTCACCCCGTCAGGCAGTGAGGCCGCAGTGGCTTCGTCCACGACACCAAATGCCCCTTCATACTTTCCGATTAATTTCAACAGGCTACGTGCGGATTTGACGTTACGTGGTGCTGTTTCACCGGTTTTCTGTTTCAGACTGAGCCAGTGGCTTGCCAGTTTTGCTTCAGACATGCCCAGGACCTCGCTAAGCAGTTTTTCGTGTTCAGGACTGCCTTTTACCCGGTCAAAGGGCTTGGCCTTGGTACCATTGGACCATTCCGTCTGTTGCTTCAGAAACAGGCGCTTCACCTGTTCCCGCATGGCTGCTTCATCAGCACTGAAGTTATTTGCCGCATTGATGACGATAACGCATTTGCCTTCGGCGTATACTGAAGGAACGGCACCCGTCAGAACGATAACTATTAAAAAGGCAAGTATAGATACCGGCGTCTTGTTGAATTTGATGTTCATCCTTTTCATCTCCTTTAGAAACTTAAAGTTGCCGAAAGTTGATAGATCAATGCGTTTGCATCTGTTGCACCGCCTGCAGCCTCAAAATCACGGTGCGTAATAGTTCCGCGTAATCTTATGTTCGATAGCGGCGTATAGTTGATACCGAACATGTTTTCCACCGTATCACCGGTTGTCCCGCCGTTATCAAGAAAATCATAACGATAAAATGCAGTCCACTGCGGGTTTATATGCCAGGCCGGTTGTAGATAATAGCCGAGCCGGTCATTACCGGTATCTTCATCAGTGAAGAAGATTTCGCTCTTCCAGAGGAAACTGCCATGATCGATATGTACATCAAATCCGTACATATCGTAATCGGAGTCAATCAGACTATTTCTCTCGCCATGGGCAAAATTCCCGCCCACTGTCAGGCCCAAATCCTCCCAGGTGTGTGACAAGCGCCCGCCACTGACCAGGTCTTCGCCGTTGCCGACAAAGTTGGAGGTATAAAAATTATATTTTATATAGTTTCCACCGTTGCCAATGTTGTTTTGACCGTGTAAGTGCAGCCCATTGACAAAGTTCGGGAATATGGTTTGTCCGCCGAAGGGCCGCAGGAATTGTGGTTGTTCGGGGTCCAGTAATATCGCCGGAAAATGTTCGATATTGATAATTCCATGCGGGGTGATAAATCGCCCGAATTGTATATTCAACAAATCATTATGACGGTAATTGGCCCAGCCTATAACCAGCGGAGAGGCGGCACCGATATTAAACCTGGGGAATCTTCTTTCACCGGGTTCATTGACAATCCCGTCGCCATCATCATCGAACAGGATCTCGGATTGCCGGATAAAGGCCTGCGCAAAAAAAGCCGACCAGTCATCATTAAGGTTGGCTTTTACCAATAGTTCAAAAATCTGGCGGTTAAACCCGGAAACACTGTCATCTTCACCATCGACATGGGTAAAGGTTGAATGCATAAAACCACCAACATCCAGACTGCTGGCCTCAAAAGCATTCACAACAGCACGACTGCCGATGTTTTCACCTATGTCATCGACGATTTCCTCCAGCTCATCCAGGCGTTCGTCCTGTTCTGAATCCGTATCGTTAACGCCGTTGCTTTTGCCCACACCCTTTTTCAAGGCAGCGATTTCGGCAGACATTAGCCGCAATTGCTGTTCCAGATGCCGAAGGCGTTGTTCATTGCTGTCCGATTCGGCAGCATTGATCGAAGGTGGATTGATGAGAAATAAGAAGATAAATGTAGTCACTAACACCAGACTAGTTCGATATACCGATGAAAAAATGGGATGATTCATCGAGTATAAATGCCCGCTCAGATTTATACTGTTGTCCATGTTTTGTGTCCTCACAGAAAATTAAAGAAATAGAAACGGGACGACATCTTTAACTTCCTGTCCCTGTTTTGTTTTGGACAACAAGCAATATATGTACCTATATTTCCTACAAATTTTCTATAAGAAATGTTGCGATACGGGATATCGCAACACGGAATTTTAAGGATTGGGCAGTTGCAGATGAACTGACTGGACTAGAAAGGTCTTACTACCGCAAGAATGATGATCGCGATTAAAAAAATGACGGGAATTTCATTAAACCATCGATACCATACATGACTGTGTTTGTTGCGATCATATTTGAAATCAAATAAAAGCTTGCCGCAATAAACATGGTAAACAATCAGCAGTAAGATCAGTGTCAGTTTGATATGTAACCAGAGTTGGCCGGCATAGGCAGCTATTCCAAATGAGAATAATGTCCAGGTGCCGAAGATCAGGGTAAGAATTGCACCGGGTGTTGCGATCCCAAAGTAGAGTTTTCGTTCCATGATCTTAAACCGGTCGATGCTGATCTGATCATCACTCATCGCATGATAAACAAACAACCGGGGGAGATAGAAGAGCCCGGCAAACCAGGTCACCATGAATATGAGATGTAAGGCTTTTAACCAAAGCATATGCAGACATTATGAAAACTTAGCGAACGGGTCAAATAATACCAACGATTCTGTTGTGTTACAGCCATTCCCTGCCATGTACCGTTTTGAGTTTGGGACCATGATCGGTTTTTTTTAGTTATTCTTATGATTTTATTACCAATTTTGAACTTTCATGACTAAATATTATTCGAAAGTTACCGTTACAGTTATATTACGCGCTTATGCGTGAATTTCGTGGTACTAGGGCAATCGGTTGGTTATCGCTATTATTTTTCAAATATGTCTATAAAACAAAGACTTATAGTCATTTTATTTGTGACGTTTTTCTTTGCCGGATTTGTCGTGTTGGGCTTATTCCAGGTGAGCAAGGGCGCACGTTTCCATCAGCTTAATTCCCTGCATTTAAAATATGTTGTCGAATTAAAGGAATTGCTTAGAGACAGCCCCGATGATATGCCTGATAGCTCAGCACTTTATAGTGTTGTAAAAAATATACGTCAACAACCTGAAGATTGCCTGAAGCTAATCAGCTTTTTTGATCGTTTGATCATGTTTTCCATTGGAACAGACCAGGCAATTACGCTTTGTGAAAATGATATCGCTTTAGCAAATCAGATAATCAACCAGGCAATGATGTATGAACAGGGAGAATTATCATCACCGGAGTTTCGCAAAATATTAAGTGATGCCTCAACTCAATTCAGCAGGAATTCTGAGGATTTTGAAAAGCCTATCAGTGAGACGGTCGACCTGACTATCACCACGGTGATAACAATTATTATATGTCTGGCCGCACTTTTGTTATCCGTTATTTTTACCATATTCAGAAGTATCGCCGGCATTGTCGAGAAGATGGAGGCAGCCAATAATGCGTTGGCAATTAGTGAAAGACGAAATCGTCAACTGGCCAATATTGATAGTTTGACAGAACTGCCTAACCGGAATTTGTTTAATGACAGGCTAAAGCAGGCGATCGCAGAGGCTAAACGTTACAAGACAAGGTTCTCCATTATGTTCATTGATCTTGACAGGTTTAAGCATGTCAACGATACACAAGGGCATGCATCAGGTGACCAGCTCCTTATTGAAGCGGGAGAAAGAATTTCAAAACTGTTAAGAGGAAGTGATACCGTAGCAAGATTCGGTGGTGATGAATTTATTACCATCATAGAATCACTGAATGATGCCGGTGATGCAGCAATCGTGGCACGGAAAATCCTGGATGCAATTGCCAAGCCCTTTTCCATTAATGGAGTAAATTCCTATTTATCGGCAAGCATAGGTATTGCCACTTATCCGGATGATGCCGAGGATGAAGGTACTTTGCTGAAAAATGCTGATATTACGATGTATCAGGCAAAGGCCAAAGGCAGAAACCGGTATGAGTTCTACCGGAATGATCTGGAAATGATCGAGATCCGTCGTCATACATATGAAAGAGAACTTCGTCATGCCATCGAGAAAAATGAATTGTTATTGCATTTCCAGCCCGTTATCAGGCTTGCGGATCATAAGGTAGTTGGGGTAGAGGCATTACTAAGATGGGCTCATGGAGAAAACAATCTTATTCCACCAGCGGAATTTATTCCAATCGCCGAAGATAACGGTCAGATCATCGAGATTGGCGAATGGGTACTGGAATCCGCGTGTCAACAATGCATGAAATGGCGTGATGAAAAAAATCCGAATTTTCATATCGCTGTGAATGTATCCGGCAAGCAATTGAAAGCGGATGGCTTTGCAAAACATGTCAGCGACATCCTTTCAAAAACAGGCTTGCCGGCAAACGCCCTGGAATTAGAGATTACTGAAAGCCTTATTCTTACTGAAGATGAAACGTACAGTCACATACTGCATGAATTATCCGAAATAGGATTACGGTTGCTGATGGATGATTTCGGTACCGGTTATGCGAGCCTTTCCCATTTGCGCCAGCTGCCATTTGACCTGTTAAAAATTGATCGGAGCTTTATAAAAGATCTGGGTGTTGAAGGCAGTCCCCTGGCTGAGACTATTGTCGAAATGGCTCATTCCATGCGTATGGGTGTGGTTGCCGAAGGAGTGGAAACACAAGAAGCGCTGATTTTCCTGAAGCAAGCAGGCTGCGAGTATGCGCAAGGGTTTCTATTTGAGCGCCCCGTGCCCGAGCATATGGTAGTAAATAATAAAACCTATAAAATTGTCACAAATATCTCATATCCCCAGGAGGCAGCGGATGAGAGTGACCAGCTGGACCAGTTAATAATGACTTTTGACCAGCGAACGTGAGTATTTCATATCCTTAAATAACTGTCTTGGATAAGGTCCGTTCAGGACTTTATGACCTGTTGTACGTTTTATTTCTTTGCTGGGCATCATTCACACCGTATTATTAGTTCTTTCAGAACAAGATAATTTAACAAGGTAATGATTAAAACTGGTATTGTTGGGGCTACAGGGTATACCGGCATAGAATTGATACGTTTAATTTCGATTCACCCCGAGGCCCGCCTGGATGTCGTGACATCTCGATCAGAACAGGGTAAAACTGTTGCAGAACTGTTTCCCGGACTTCGGGGGTATACGGAACTTGGTTTTAGTGCTCCTGATACGAAAGCCTTGTATGAGTGTGATCTTGTCTTCTTTGCAACTCCCCATGCGACAGCCATGCATCAGGTTCCCAAGCTGCTCGGTTCCGGGATAAAGGTAATTGATTTATCCGCTGATTTCCGTCTCAAAGATGCAGGGGTTTGGGAGCAATGGTATGGAACAAGGCATGTGTGCCCGGATTTGTTAAAGGAAGCCGTATATGGTCTACCGGAACAAAACAGGAAGGAAATTAAGGATGCATCCCTGGTAGCGAATCCCGGCTGTTACCCCACGTCTGTTATCCTGGCGTTATTACCCGTGATAAATAATAATCTTGTCGATATTCATTCTTTGATAGCTGATGCCAAGTCCGGTGTCAGCGGTGCCGGCAGGAACACTGTGATAACCAGCCTCCATGCTGAAGTGGCTGAATCTTTTAAGGCCTACGGCGTCGGTGGACACCGGCATCATCCGGAAATCTGTCAGGCATTAAATATCATAACTGATGAAGAAGTATCTTTAATTTTCACCCCTCATCTGGTTCCGATGATACGCGGCATTCATGCGACTGTGTATGCTACGTTGAACAAAGAGGTGGAAAACCTCGAAGAACTTTATGGTGAGTTTTATCAGGATGAAATATTTGTCGACGTTATGCCGTCGGGCTCACATCCGGATACCAAGGATGTGCGTGGTACAAACCGATGTCAGATTGCAGTGCATCAGTCACAATCAAGTAATAAAATTGTAGTATTGTCTGTGATTGATAATTTAGTGAAAGGCGCAGCCGGACAGGCAATACAAAATATGAATATATTGTTTCATATGGATGAATCTACAGGGCTGGATTATCCTGCTTTTTATCCTTAGATGCATAAAAATGAAGTGTCTGCTATGTTAGTCAAGAGAAACATAATATTTTCTTATTCCAAATGTCCCGGTTAATTGTTAAAAGCCATCGACCAGTTCAGTGGTCTATCTCTGTTGTGCTATTAAGTATGCTGGTGGCGTTGCTTACTTGGCTATTATTGGATAAAAGGCATTGGTCAGTTATCTATGACCGTATTGCTGCGAGCCAGAATTATGAGCGCCTGCTACAGGTGAACCGCGAGCTTGAGCATGAAAACTCACGCTTGCGTGAGCAGGTACTCATGATGGAGAGAAATGCGGATCTGGACAGGCAAACCGCTGCATTAATGCAGGAAGAGATAAAGCAGAGCCAGGATGAGATTTACCGCCTGACCGGAGAATTGGAATTTTATCAGGGGATTATGGATGCTACCCGCAGCGCTCAGGGGTTGAATATCCATGGCATTCATGTTGATTCATTACCCCAGAAACACAGTTACCGGCTAAAACTTGTATTAACCCATGTAACAAAAAGTGTTAAGGTGGCAGCGGGTTTACTTGATGTTTCCATCGAGGGGGTCCAGAATGGTTCAACTAATTTATTGCGGTTACAGGATATAACACTGGATGATTCACTTGAACTGTCGTTTAAGTTTAGAAACTTTAAACGTTTTGAGAGCAGCCTGGAGTTGCCGGAAGATTTTACACCGCATAAAGTGCTTGTACAGTTACAGCCCAATGACCGAAAACAGGCAAAAATTAAAAGAGTTTTTGATTGGCCGGTATCAACCTAGGAGATTTTACTAATGTGGGGAAATGGCAAGCGCAACAAGACTACCAGAATTGATACATTGATAGGCCATCAATCAAAATTGATTGGTGATATAAAGTTCAGTGGTGGATTGCATATAGATGGCACAATTCAAGGGAATGTAATTGCGGAGAATGACGGGCGTTCGATGTTGTCATTAAGCGAACAGGGAGTGATTGAAGGGGAGGTCAAGGTGCCTTATGTCGTGATTAATGGGGTTGTGAACGGTGACGTCCACGGCGGCGAACATGTAGAGCTGTCATCAAAAGCCAGGGTGACCGGGAATGTCTATTATAATCTCATCGAAATGGCGGTAGGTGCGGAAGTCAATGGAAAACTGGTGCATACACTGGCTCCCGTCGAGGATTCCCTGGCGTTGGGACATCCAGATCCGTTGGAGGCGGACTAGAATACTTGACTAAAATACTTGGTTTTTTGTCTTATTGACGTTATATTTAAAGACATTGA
>JANQEY010000126.1 GCA_028278125.1 bacterium
TGATATCAACAGTTTCAAACCGGTTAGTTTCGAGGTTGATCAAATCCATTTTTTTGTGGTGAATAATGAATTACTTCATCGACTGTCTGGTTCACCCTCAAACCGGGCTGCCCGGGTGCTATCAGGACTGGGTAATCGTCGCTTAGACGGTCGACAGCACGTGTACCTAGGCCGGGAACGAGGCGGATTAATCCGTCTTCACGTTTTATTCTTGGAGACCAGCGGAATTCATTATTTGAGAACATCACCCCGGCAAAGGTTGGGACAAAATATTTACCAACTTGGGTTCCCACGACCTCCTGGATCATGATCCCCATTTCCTCGTGGAAATCGAGTAATCCACGTTCCGCCCTATATTCGATAGGATCAGGACTAAATGTTGAGGCGTATACCTCTGCGACGGCATCGAGAAGAGCGCTCAATCGTTCCTGCTTTGTTCCCTTGTTTGCCAGGAAAAGGCTGACATACTTCCCTGAAAACGCACTGCCGAGGCGATCTTCCAGCAGACTTGAACTCCTGACAATTAATGGAACATCTCCAAAATCATCGAGAGCCATGGAAACACCAAGGATTATTTCTGTGGAAAAGATTGAACTCTTAAAAAGCTGAACTATATGGGGGTATTCCTGCCTGACCTGTCCAATTTCCTTGTATTTCTGCTCTGTGATTTCTTCCAGGTTGTTCAGGTAAAGGAACGAGAGCAACCCGTCAGATGTTATATACCAGGTTTTTGGTACTGTAATATCCTTAAACTCGTCGTATTCATTTGCCAGGGTGGACAAGACATTGGATGCCATAAACAATCCGGCGCTTTTTCCACCAAGTTGCCCGTGACTGTTTGGTGGGATAATCAGACGTGGGATCAGTTTATGGAATGCTTCAATAGTAACATAGTCTTTAACTATCTGGATATAATGAAGCTGGTCGGAGATAAATCTCCTGATAAGAGCGACTCGCAATCCCTGGATTGAAGAAACCGACAGCTCAACCTCACTGGGGGAGAAGTGACGATACCTGCGCAGGGCATCTGCTATATCTCCAAGCGAACTGTCCAGGCTGACAGCGGACCTGATGAGAAAAGCGGCTTTATCCTGCATGATCCACTTTTCGATGCAGAATAGAATTTCATCATCGGGTAGACGACGGTCGGCGACATCAAAAACTTTATCGCTAAGCTGTACAAAATGTTCAAGGTGACGTTTTCGCAGGGGCTGATTGCCACCGTCTGCGATCGATTCCGTGATTGATTTCCTATCGAGGCTGATCTGCTGGAGAAGATACTCTGCTTCCTCAATTCCACTCCAGCACAGGTAGTTAAGCATCTGGCGGGTAATCCTGCTGAAAAGGTCGACATCGGTACGCTTAAGTAGTTCAATCGCCACTTTCCATTCACTGCTGTGTTTCAAATGAATGGTTTCCTGTGCTGAATCCCATCTTTCCTGCAAACGACGCAATCGTTTAAAAAGGATAAAATGACCAAGACGTTCGGCTATGGTCTCAACTAATTGCTGCTCTTCCTGCAGAAATGGTCCTACAGCTTCTCCAGGGGTTTCTTTCGTGTAATAGACCGATATTTTCCCCTCAACCACATCGTGAACTTTTATGTCAGCGTGCTGAACCCATTCAGTTTCCTCATTAAAATCGGTCAGTTTATACTCATCTCCACCAAATTCGATCTTTGCTTTACATACTTCCGGGTATTGCCAGCCATCTGGAATAACCGCGATAATACCGTTAATTACTTCCTCATGGGACCGGTCGGTATCACGGAGCAGGTCTTCAATCCGGTAAAGACAGTTGAGTTCTTTGGCTCGCTCACGCAAAGCGACCATTAGCCTGTCCATTTGATCCTGGTTATTCTTTTCAGCCATACAGAACAACTCCTTTACCAATACGTCCGTCCACTTTAACCTGTAGAGGTTTTTCCAGTGCTATATGCCGAACCAAATCCGATTCGGATTCAGCCGTGAGTTTTTGTAATGAGTCCCAGTTAATACTTGTCTTTTCAAAATGGTGGATAGAAAAATACATAACTGAGAAACTGGTCAGGTTATGGAAAAAATGGGAACCCTGGCTCAGATCTATCCGCATATTTGGTAACGTCGATTCCACAATTACACTGGCCCCAGAAATCTGGCTCCAGTTTACTGGTATACCCAACCAGGGATCACTGCTGCCCCATCGCCCGAAACCCATTAAGAGATATGGGCGATTTTGATTAACCAGCAGTTTATTCAACTGTTCTATTTCTGCTGATATTTTAGGTGTAAACTTTGCCTCAAAAACCTCCGGTCGGACATAAACTATATCACTGATATCCTGCTTGATACCATTACCCATAGCCCGCGCTGATTTTATCAACAGGTTGGGATTTTCTTCATCTTCGTTGCTAATCTCGACTTTCTCTTTCGAAACCAGCATCGGCCGGACCTGGACAAATCCCAAGCGTGCTTTTTTTGAATTCTTGTCATATCCTAAAGCGAATTCAATCTCTACCGGGTTCTCAAATGTCCTGTCACAAACATGGAGCAATTTTTTGATCAAATCGTTCAGTTTTATTTCATTGTAAGTCAGGACTGGGGCAAAATTCACAATTCGAGGTCCATCCGGACCTGTTCCGGGTACTACCCTGTTGGAGGCGGGGATGAACGTAGAGCAGACATTTTTCAGAGAACCATCTTTTTCCACATCTGTTATATGATCGTTCAACATGTATTCTGTCTCACGGGCGGGATCATAAACATTTGTTGTTCCCATGTTAACCGACCAAAATTTAACCTGGGTCAGTTTCATCATTTCGTCTACACTGGAAAAGGGTGGGGTGGCTTTAGGATAAGCCGGTGAATAATTCCACGATACACCGCCATCAACAATTGTCTTCCCCAGTCCAAAAGCAAGGTCAACAACTCCATCCTCAGGTTTTGCTGATCCGGTCGGATAATAATTGTATGACCTCCCAACCCCGGAAATAATCGGGTAGAACCTGTCACCATATCGATCGCCCATTACTTCCTGGAGAATAACCGCCATCTTTTCAGCTTTTATATCCTGGTTGACAGATTCCAGGTAGGTTTTTGCTTCGCGGAAAAAGGTTGAAGCCCAGACGAATTTTATTGCTTCCACAAGTTTTTGAAAACGAGCATTAGGTTCAAACGCGTTATTCGGAATCATTTTTGTAGCATAGACACCGCCAAAAGGATGGTACAACGCATCCTCGAGCATGCTCGACGATCTCACTGCGAGAGGTTTTGTCTGCTTTTTCGCGAATTCCATCAAATCGCCGACATAACGGACAGGAAAATCCGCTTTGAGGAATGCATGAGCGATCCTGACATCATCCACATCAGATAGGGCAATTTCGTACAGATTATTACCGTTCATGAACAGGTCAAAAACATCTGTCGAAATAACAGCCATCCGGGGAATGTTTACACTGATTCCATCAAAACCTTCCTCACCGAATTCGCTTTCAAGTACATTTTTAATAAATGCCAGACCCTGTGCCTTTCCGCCTATCTCGCCATTGCCAAAAACGGTAGCGATATCATCAATCGAATATGACTTTCTGTCAAAACTCTGAATATTCTCATCCGGCATCAGATCAACCTTTATAATTTCAACGCGTCTACAATATTATAAAGCATAAAGACCGGCCATACTGATATATACCCGGTCTTTTATATTTATTTTAAAATGTATTCATTTTAAACCCATCCGCGGTCCTTACAGGCTTGCGCGACACGGTCAATAGCAATTACATAAGCTGCATCACGCATGAACAGGTTTTTCTTCTTCGCCAACTCGCTGACTCCCAGGAATGCATGTGTCATTTTTACATCGAGCTTGCCAAGTACTTCGTCCTTTTCCCAGAAGTAATTGATATTACTCTGTACCTGCTCAAAATAACTGCAGGTAACACCACCGGCATTTGCCAGGAAATCAGGCACGACAAAGATTTTCTTCTCTTTAAAATAATTGTCCGCTTCGGGGGTAGTGGGACCATTGGCGCCTTCGGCAATTATTTTAACAGCCCCGGAAATATTCTGAACTGTTTCGCCATTTACCTGGTTTTCCAGCGCTGCGGGGAGAAGAATGTCTACATCCTGTTCAATCCAGGCATCACCAGGAAGTACCTCGTAACCAATATCTTTTGCCTTGTTCTTATCAATTCCGCCAAACCTGTCGGTAATTTCCATGAGCTTCTCGATATCGATACCGTCAGCTTTTTTGAAGGAGTATGAGGTCTGATCTTCCTGGTCCCAGCAGGACACAGTGATTACTTTCCCGCCAAGCTGCTGATAGAGACGAATGGCAAACTGTGCAACATTTCCAAATCCCTGGATACTTGCAGTGGTGTTTTCGACAGGGATATTCATCTCCCTCAATGCCTCACGAACAGTGAATATCACCCCGTAGCCCGTAGCTTCTTTACGGCCTAATGATCCACCCATCCCAACAGGCTTACCGGTAATAAATCCGGGATACTTTGCTCCATGGATTGCCTCAAATTCATCGAGCATCCAGAGCATGTGCTGTGCGCTTGTCATAACGTCAGGCGCGGGTACATCTTCAAGTGGTCCAACATTTTTTGCGAGGTTACGCACCCAGCCACGGCAAATCTGCTCCTGTTCACGCATGCTCAAATTGTGAGGATCGCAGACAACGCCGCCTTTACTGCCACCGAGCGGAATATCAACAACAGCACACTTCCAGGTCATCCACATTGACAATGCCCGAACAGTGTCGATTGTCTCCTGGGGGTGAAAACGGATACCTCCCTTTCCAGGTCCTCGCGCAACGTTATGCTGGCTGCGAAAACCGCGAAATACTTTAACGCCACCATCATCCATGTGGACCGGGATACTGAAATGATATTCACGCTGAGGTACCCTGAGAAATTCACGAGTACCCTCGTCGAGATCGATCACTTCAGCGATGTTATCAAATTGTTCCTGCGCCATCTCAAATGGATTGAACGCTTTATCAGCCACTTTATACCTCACTGTTGCAAGTAAGTTTAGGAGAAAATCAAATTATAAAATGTGACCTCCGGGAAGTCACATTCAGGAGTGCCGTAATTTACTATACTTAAACAAGAAAGAAAACACTCTTATGTTTGAGAGTCACAGGAGTTTAAGATTGTTAATTGTTGAATTATAGTGGTTAACATTACTTTCTAATTGAGAAACAAGGTGGTGAGGTTTATCATATTGTGAAAAATCTATCATACTCAACATAATGTATAATAATAATCATTGTATTTCACCTTCAGAATTTCATGTAATTATAGTAACCGGTGTGGATTTTTGAGCGGACACGTATGATTATCTTCTCTAGGTCACTATATTTGTTTTTCCAGATTATAGCCATTTTTTTCATATTTAACAGGAGGAGGGAATTATGTTAAAGTATAGATCTTTTTGGATAACATGTGTTTGCCTGGTTGTGTTTACTTTTTTTCTTGGATGCGGTGAAGATGACTCGGGAGATGATATTATCATTGATCCGGAATCAGCAGAGGAAAAAGTTTATGAGGCGAACGATCTTTTAGCTAATGCCTTGAATGATTTTATTAATGGTCCTGAACCGGAAGAAATGGGCGATATTGATTTTTCAGAACCATATAATACCTACCTTGAAGCGCTGAATTACGATTACACCAATCCAACGGCAAACTTCGGAGCCGGTCTCCTTGAACTGATGATGCTCTCCCAGAATAGTGATTTCGAAGAGATGTTCAACAGAATTGTGGATTTAATGGAAGACGACAGCCTGTTCGAGGCTGGAGGAGGCTCATTATTCAGGAATGGTGGCATAATTTTTAATCCGGCAGAAGTAAAACTACCTATGATGATACCACTTCATATAGCCGGCAGCCAAATGAACAGTTACAAGAGTATCCAGGAAGATAATCATCCGACAATTAGTGAAATCCAGGATATGATTATTGATGAAGTATTAACCGTTTTTGAACTTGCAATTAACAGGTTAAATCGTGTTACTGCTGATGAAAACTTTGTCTTTATGGTTACTCCCAGGATGCAGGGGGACATGAATGAAGATCCTGTTGAACTTGATCTTACTGAAGTATATACAACTATCGCGGCGGTAAATGTCATCAGGGCATACTTGTATCAGTTCGTCTCATATGATCTGGATTTTGACGATTATACCGGCGAAGCCATGGTCGATGCATTATCACAGGGAAGTAGTTTTCTAACCCTGAGGCAGAATGGCCAGACTTATATGGCAAATGCTTTAAATGCATGGAGAGATGGAGTTGAAGCGCTCGTAGCAGGAGTAATGTTCCTGGAAAACGAAGCAGACAACCAGTTTGATGATTTGATTCGAATTGATCCTTATGATGGAATTTCACAGGCAGATCTTGATACAATGAAGAGCTACTTCCCTCATATCACAAGCAGTCTGAATTCAGAAGCCGCAATTTATATTGATCATGATGGTAATCCCGATAACGATGATGAAAGAATAGTCATTTCACTGAAGAATTTCTTCGATCCACCGGTTACGGATCTAAAAACACTAGCTCCGGGCTATACGGTTAGCCTTGATTCGCAAGTAGTGGATCGGGAATATATTGACGAATATTTATACGAGGATAATATCAACGTTAATGTTACGGAAGCAGGGTTTTACTATTGGTACAGGGATGCTAGTTGGGAATATGGTGAACTTTATTATACTTATGAGCAAACAGATTTTACGTCAGAAACACTAGAAATTCTCTGGAATCAATATGTGGAAATGCTTGCAGATAAACCATATGCTAGGCTTCAGTTTAATTTTGGCGGTCATCTTGATGCGGGTGATAACACTATCAGTATAGCAGTCTATTATAATTATGAAAGTTCTACGAGAATGGTATATATGCCCGTGTTTACCTGGGACGCGAACTCATTTGGAGAATGGATTCTTCCGGATCCAACTTTCGGTGGATTGCT
The DNA here is from genome assembly GCA_028278125.1 of bacterium. Next base: position 6,963 of record JANQEY010000126.1, read on the forward strand.
TCCGGAAATGACGGATCAAAGATTTAAATACTTATTTGATATAACTGGGGACAACTGGCAGAAATCAGGTGTCTGGAACTGGTGGTGGTTTTAAGCCGGTATTCGATTGAATTTTTTATTTAATGATATATTCAACGCGATTCAGAGTAATTCTATTTTTAATGCTGATCCTGGTTTGTTATACCAGGCAGCTTTTTGCCCAGCCTGATCCGGTTTTCGGGTACCTGCTGCCAGGGACTGAATCAAAATGGTTCATTGGTGGCGATTTAACAGATATATATGCAGTTCAGAAAGTTAGTCCTCCCGGTAATAATAATATTACCGGGGGGGTTACTCTTTATGGGGATTACGCAGACTACTACCGAACAGGATCACTGGAATCATTCGATGCTTCATTCGGAAGAAACTGGAAAATTGACGGGTATCTGAAGGGTGGTTCAAAATACCGTTGGCAAGCCAATACTTCGTATGGTGAATTAAGATGGCGAATAAACACTTTTGAGAGTTTTTCTGATCAGAGTTTCAACATCGAGGAGAATGATCAGCTTTCCAGTGTTTCCGGTGCAGTCACCAGGGATGAATATACAGTTCGCAGCAGGATAACCCTCAGGAACAATGCTTACCTCGAACCTGAGATTGGAATCTCAGTACCTGTCTTAAATTACGGAACTCTAAACATTGGATATAAACAGAACCAGCCTGTATTATTTTCTGATCTTGCCTGGCACGATAATCACGCTGAGCTTGAAATACTCAGTAAACGTGAAACCTATCAAGGTAGTTTAATTATTGATCAACTTGGCAAGTTCGATTCTGGTGTCCATGTAAAACAAACTACCTGGGAAAGACAGGAAGATCGAGGTAGCATTCCGACAATTGAACCGTGGGGTGATGATTTCCTGGCACATGGTTACCTGGGGTATAGATGGGAGGAGTGGAAATTTGCCCTCGGTTATCGAATGTTTAATCTCGATATGCAGGCTTACGGAATCAAAGAGCCTTACCCCTACGCTAAATTTACTGCCCTGGAATTTGAAACAGATTCCTGGTTTATTTCCGCGAAAAGAACTAGTGAAGATTTATCAGGATACAACATATTCGAGTTTGAACGACTAATCTGGAGTGGCTATTCCCGAGGTCATGTTGAGTTTTGGCCATTCACGTCAGGTTTAGTAGATTTATTAGGACTCCGCAGGTATTTTATTGCTGAGACATCAGGTAGTGTTTACAGATTTCATGCTGGAATCGAACACCAATTATCAGATCAGTTCCGATTTATTGGTGGATTAAACATCCTCGACATATATCCAGACCTGAAGATTAAACACTGGCGGCCGTACTACCTGGTTTTCGGCAAAGATGATGAACAATTCCATAAACTGGATGTTTCGAGGGTAATCCCGGGAATAATCAGTCTATCAGTAACCTGGAAACCCGCATCGTATAGAGTCCAGTATTCATTCATCCAGGCCTTTCCAATCAAAACCTGGCGAGAAAAAGAGGCTCCTAAAGAGCCTCAAACAGAAACAACCGATAAAGAAGAGAATCCCGTTTACGGAGGAGGATTCCACCAGCTTAGCTTATCCTTATATTTTAATCTAAAATAATATCCTATTGAGCCTCTACATTTACGATTTTCGTTTTTGCCCAGAACCGCTTCATTCTCTGACTGAATCCATCGGCCAGGCTGTACATCACCGGGACAATTACCAGTGTCAGGAATGTGGCGAAGGCAAGGCCAAAAATAACAGCCGTTGCCATTGAACTCCACCACTGGCTGCTGTCACTACCAAAGATCCATTTCCAGTTTTTAAAGTCAAAGGTAACTCCGGTCGCCATCGGTGTAAGGCCAAGGATTGTTGTTGTGGCAGTGAGAAGAACAGGACGGAAACGAACAATACCAGCACGGACAATCGCCTCACGCTTTGTCATTCCTCTTTCACGAAGTTTAATAGTATAATCAAGAAGCACAATTGCATTGTTAACCACAACCCCGGCAAGACTGATAACTCCTACGCCGGTCATGATGATACCGAATGGTAATCGAGTAATCGTTAATCCTATCAGGACACCAACCAATGACAGCAGTACGCTGAAAATAATTACCAGTGGTGTTACAAAACTGCGGAATTGAAGTAAAAGTACCATTATGATCGAGAATACCGCGATCATAAATGTCCTGGACAGGAATTCCTGGGCTTTCTGCTGCTCTTCCATCTCGCCCGTGTACCTGACATAATAGCCGGGTGGGAGGGGGTAATCTGAGAGTGCATTTTGAACTTCAGCAAGAACTTCGGTGGATAACCTTCCCTCAACGTCGGAGAATACGGTAACTACACGATCCTGGTCTTTACGCGTAATCCCTGCCAGTCCCGTGGTTACCTCCACAGACGCAATACTTGACAATGGCACAAGATCACCCTCGTCAAGGACAAAGTGCAGATCTTCTATACTTTCGATACTGTTCCTGTGATCCTTATCCAATCTGACCGTGATGTCATACTCATCTTTCCCATCACGATAATAGCCCGTCTCCGAGCCGGTAATTGCCGTCCGGATCAAGTTACCGACCATACCTGTATTGACACCCAGGTACGTAGCCCTGTCACGATCAATATTTACTTGTACTTGAGGTTTATCACCGTCGAAATCAGATTGGAGATTCACTACTCCGGGAATATCCTTGATGATTTTCTTGAAATCTTCAGAAATACGAGCGAGGGAATCCAGGTTCTCACCAACAATCTCAACATTAACAGGATTACCCGTCGGAGGTCCTTCTTCCAGCTTTTTCACGATAATATCAGCGCCGGAATAGTCTTTAACAGCCTGGCGGATTTCCTCCATTGTCTCGACGGAAGTTTGCGATCGTTCCTGCCTGTCGATCATATCAATTGAAATACGTCCCTTGTAAGCCGGACCACCACTGGGGCCGAGATCAAAATCTGCCAGGCTTACCCCTGAAGCTGCCACATAGGTTTTAATATCAGGCCATTCAGGAAGTTTTTCCTCCAGCCGTTGCAGCATCGCGTCAGTTGTTTCAATACGGGTTCCGGATGGAAGTTCAAAGTTTGCAAACACCTTTTGCGGATCGATTTCAGGGAAAAACTCTAAACCTGTTCCCAGGAAACCGTAGATCCCGATTGCCATAATTAAAGTCAGGAAGGCTATGGAAACAGTGAGAATTCGCCTGTCTAAAGCAAACTCAAGGGTTTTTCTATATTGTTGTATAAACCAGTTGTCCTGTTTCTTGACGATTTTGCCACGCTTTTTCTTTTTCAGTTTCATAAAGGTGGCGCAGACAACGGGATTAATAGTTAATCCCACGAATAGCGATGACGTTAGCGTAATTATAAGAGTTATAGGCAGATACTTCATAAATTCGCCCATGATGTCTGGCCAGAAAATCATGGGATAAAACGCGCAGAGTGTTGTGGCTGTGGAAGCAATAACTGCCCAGGCCACCTCACCAACACCCCTGGCAGCAGCCTCAGTCGGTTTTTTCCCCTCTTCGATAAATCGATAGATGTTCTCGACGATTACAATCGCGTTATCAACCAGCATCCCCAAGGCTAGGATCAATGAGAAAAGAATGATCATGTTGAGGGTATAGCCAAGTAAATCGATGACTATATAACTCAAAAACATGGACAAAGGAATCGCAATGGCTACAAAAAGACTGGTACGCAACCCGAGGAAGAACATCAACACACTGACTACCAGAACCAGTCCCGTAAGGATACCGTTTTCTAAATCTTCAACCATCATCTTGATGTCTTTTGACTGGTCACCGGAAAAAGATATTTCCGTTGTGGCAGGGAGGTGGGGCTGCATCTCGGCGACAATCTCCCGAACCCTGTCAGCAATGCGAATCAAGTTTTCGCCAGTACGTTTTGAAACTGAAAGAGTGATACAATCGATACCTTCCATCCGGGCAGTAGACGATACATCCTTATAGCCGAATCTTACATCAGCGACGTCTTTTACATAAACAGGAAAATGATCATCTGCTTTGACAATAAATGAACCAATCTCTTCAGGATCTGAAACTTCACCGGGAACACGAAGCAGGTAACTGTAGTTGCCTATATCTACGTTACCACCTGGAATGTTCAGGTTTTCGTTCAGTATCGCCAGCTGAACGTCCAGCAATCCGACCTTGTAATGCCGTAACTTTTCCGGGTTGACATTAACCTGGACTTCCCGTTCCAAACCTCCGCTGAGGTTTACCTCGAGAACTCCCGGGATTTGTTCCAGCCTATCCTGGATATCTTCTGCGACTTTTTTAAGCTTAATTAAATCGTACTTGCCAGAGATGTTAACTACTATAATCGGAAAAGCGTCAAAACTCAGTTCTGTTATGATCACATCTTCAGCATCATCAGGTAATTCTGGCTTCGCAAGGTCTACTTTTTCACGAACCTTGTTCAGAATATCGTCAACGTCCTCTTCAGGATCGAATTCAAGGCTTATACTGCTGACACCCTCCCCGGAAAAAGACCTCATCTCCTTGATGTTATCAATATCAGTCAGTTCTTTTTCCAACTTCTGGGTAATCAGGGATTCCATGTCCTGGGGGCTGGTTCCGAAATAGTGAGTTGTGACTATTACAAATGGAATAGTAATATCAGGACTTGATTCACGAGGCAATGTCCGGTAGCTGTACGCACCAGCAATAAATATTATCAAGATAAGTGCAAATATTGCCTGTTTGTTTTTCAGAGTGTAGTCGCTGAGTTTCATTGATCTACCCTTCCAACCACAACTACTTCCTGCTGGTCAACAAGATCGCGGTATCCATCGATAACCAGATTATCATTAAATGTTAAGCCGCTCAGAATTTCGACCTCGTTGCCGTTGGTTTCACCCGTCTCAACTTCGCGATGGCTGGCTTTACCCTCTTCATAGACATATACGAAGAAATGATCTGGCGCCTTTTGCAATACGGATAGAGGAATGACTATCGCGTTTTCACTGGTGAATTTCTCCAATGAAACCTCTGTGATCATCCCTGGTTTTAACCGCCAGTCAGATTTGATAGATATTTCAATAGGCAGGGTTCTGCTCCTGGGATCCAGGGTAGCACCAACCCACCGGATTTTTCCATCAAGTTGAAGATTGATTTCCTTTACGCCGATAGAAGCATTTGCACCCCTTTTGATCGGGCCTGCCTGGTTTTCTGGTACACCGGCGCGGATTCGTAATGTGCCGTTATCTACGACACGAACTAATGGTGCTCCTGGATTTACCAGTTCTCCCAGGTCAACATAACGTTCAGCTACAACACCCTTAAACGGGGCAATAATAAAACAGTTTTCCAAGTCAACTTTTGCGTTTTCAAGCTCCGCCTCTGCGGCGAGAAAAGCGTTCTTTATTTTTAAATATTGTGTTTCACTGACGCCTAAACCGGACTCATACTGCTTTTTGGCAACATCATGATCGAGCCGGGCATTTTCTACTCTAGCGATTGCCATGTTATATATGGCTCGTGGACGACGGTCATCAAGGACAAGAATGGTGTCACCCTTGGCAACTCTTGTCCCCTTATCAGCGGTTATCGAAGTCAATGATGCGAGAACCTGGCCTGAGATTATGGCATCATTATCCGCTTCGACTTCACCTACCAGTTTAAGTTGTGAAATAAAGACTGTAGGTTGAACTTTTTCAATCCTGACATTAACCTTTTTCTGGTCGTTTTGTGCTTCAGGTTCCTGTTCTGCTTCGGAGTTATTGCATCCCTGGGTATATACCAGAGTGGATAAGGCAAATAATACCAGGAATAATTTCATTCTGAGATTCTTTTTCATGATCTACTGTCCATCGTTCGATAGTTCAATAATATTAATCTGGTCAAGGTCTCCAGTCGCGAATAGCAATTGCACCTTTGAGCGTACTAAATCAAACTTCGCACTGGAAAGGTTAACCCGGGCAGCTTTTAAAGCGATCCTGGCATCTCTTAACTCCAGGTCGCTACCGTTACCCGTACTCCAGCGAAGTTTCGCGATCTCAAGACCCTCTTCCGCTAATTCAACATTTCTGTACCATGCCTCAAAGTCCGAACTACTCCTGAGGTAGTCATTGTAAGCCAACTTTACCTCGAGTTGAATCATATCGTTCAACATTGAAGCATCGTGACGGGCTTTTGCCAGGTCCAACTTTGCTTTCTGTATCTGTGCCGATGTTCTGAATCCCGTAAATAGTGGGAACGACAGGTTTATACCTGCTACCCAGGTGTTATCCCACCGGTCAGTTTGTGTAAATAGATCCCATTGGTTCTGGCGTTCGAAGTTATAGAATGCGTCGACCGTCGGCCAACGACCTGCCCTGTAGACTCCAACTGCACGTTTGTATGCTTTTGATAAATGGTCTGCCGAAGAAATCTCCGGTCGATCATCACTTGCCTTTGCCAGGAGGATATCAGGGTTGTCTCCCGGAAGGATCTCGATATCAAAATCATGCGTGACTAACTGCTCGTCACGTTCAAGATTTAACATCAATTTTAATCCTGATTCCGCAGCTTCAAGATCTTTGATAGCATTTTTATGAAGCGGAATAGAGTTTAGATATTCAACTTCAGCCCTCATCAGGGAATAATTATCAGCCGCTCCTATCTCATGAAGAAGTTTTGCCTCGTCAAAATGCGATTTTGTCAGTTCAACCATCTCGGCATTAAGATCGACAATATCTTTGAGCATCCGAAGTTGCGCATATGCAACGAGGTAATCTTTAACTAAAGAATGTTTCTGAGACTCAAACGCATACATCGCTGCCTTTTTATAACTGCTGGCAACCCTGATCGCACCAAAAATGGATCCGGAAAAAAGCGATTGTTCAACAGCGAATGTCCCGCTGTACATCTCTTCCGACGCCGTTTTTAACTTCATCGGTGGCTCAGGACCATCAAAATCTGTGTCAAATTCGAATGATTGGACATTTCCAAGATATGTAAAATTACCATCCAGCCGAGCAGAGGGAAGGGCTGCTGAGGCTGCTTCAATAACTTCAATTCGAGCGCGTCTGTAATCTGCTTCGTATTTCTGGAAATCGCGGTTGTTCTCGAGCAAATATTGGATGGATTCTTCGACCGACAGCTCAAACACCTCAGCATGAACCCTGGTGTTCAGTATACTGAGTAAAAATAATACTGTAAGTGAAAGGACTAGAATTCCGTTGAAGAGTCTCAGGCTGCAATCTTTCACTTTGTACCCCGCAAGCTAATTGTAATTTCAGAGTAAATCTGATTAACGGTTTAAGATTCTATTATGGCATCTGATATTGTCAAATGCCGGATTGATAACGTTATAATTAACAATTTTACAATCTGAATTCGAAAAGGAATTGTATTCGCTTTTATTGTTAAAAATCAATATCAGGTACACTGAGAGACACATTTTTATGAAATTATTACACTTTTAA
>JANQEY010000142.1 GCA_028278125.1 bacterium
GAAAAAATTTCGCTCGAGAACCGAGCCACGAGCACCGAGAACCAGTTTAGAGAACAGAACTCCGACTAACACTTTTTACCTCTTCTTCTATATCCATCAATGTCTTCAATGGATCCTCCGCCTGAGTAATCGGTCGTCCGATAACAAGATAGTTGCTGCCGGCGGCCATTGCTTGTGCAGGTGTCATCACCCGTTTTTGATCCCCCTTATCCGCACCGACGGGCCGGATTCCCGGCGTGACCAGGATAAAATCCCTGCCCAACTCTGCACGAAGACCGGTTACTTCCTGTGCAGAGCAGACAATACCATCCAGGCCCGCATCCTGACTCAAATGTGCCAGCCGTAATACCTGTTCATCGATTGATGCGGAGATACCGACCTCCGCCAAATCATCGGATGAGAGACTGGTAAGCACTGTCACCCCTATCAATAAGGGCTGATGGCTTTCCTTATCAATGGCCTCCCGTGCGCTCATCAGCATGGTCTTTCCCCCGGAGGCATGTATATTCACCATCCACACACCCAGTCTGGCAGCGGCACAACATGCCCTGGCAACCGTATTCGGGATATCATGAAATTTCAAATCAAGAAACACGTCGTAACCTTTTACAACCAGTGCTTCTATAAAAGCAGGGCCACTGCCGGTAAACAATTCCTTTCCGACTTTCAAACGACAAAGCCCGGGTTCAAGTCGCTCAACAAGCCGAAACGCCGTATCCGCATCGGCAAAATCCAATGACACAATAATACGGGAATTATTCACCCTCCACCCCATGTACCGGTTTGATCGTGTTCCAGTACTTACAACTGGGACAATGCCAGTGCATCAGTTTTGCATCAAATCCGCAATGACTGCATTTGTATATCGGTCTGTTCTGCAGTAATTTACCGATCATTTCCTTGATTGACTGTAAACTTTCACGTATCTCGCCACTGGATTTTATAAGAGTGTATTCAATTAACTTATCTACCCCTCTGACCGTAGGACGCCGTTTCAGTTCTGCAGAGATAAACTTCTTGGCTTCCTCTTCATCTTTTATCTCTTCAATTAATGTTGTTAAGGATAAAAGCGGTGTTATACCACCATAGCGTGCCACTATTTCCTGAAGATAATTCATATATTCACCAAGGTTTCCCAACTCACGATAACATTCCTGCATGGGCACTATCACCTCCGGAATGTATTCCGGATCCTGTTTTTCTATTCTTTTATACGCTTTGATGGCCGCTTTATACTTCCCTATTTGTTTTGAAAGTTCAGCTTCAAGTATGCTCGCACGCACGCACTTCGGATCATTATTCAACGCACGTTTTACATTATCCTTTGCTTCTTTCTGTTTTCCCTGGGACATGTTTTCTTCAGCAAGTTCACAAAAAAACTGTGCAATCATCGGTGCATGGCTGTCGCCGGTAATTGCCTCCAGACGTCGTGCCATAACTATTGCCTGATGCCAGTCTTTTTCCTGTTGATAAATATCAAGCAGTTCGGTATATGCCTGAACGGTATATACACCACTATCAATCAACTCCTTGAATAAACCTTCCGCCCTGTCTAATAATCCGGAACGCATATAATCCATTCCCAATTCCAGTAATGCCAGTGAACGTTCATCATTATTTAATGTGGGTCTCGCAATCAGGTTCTGATGGATACGTATAGCCCTGTCCACCTCACCTCTGCGTCTGAACAAATTTCCCAGGGCAAGATGAGTCTCAACAGTATCACTGTCTACCTCAAGCATTTTGATAAACAACTCAATGGCTTTATCCTGCTGTTCATTAAGGACGTAATTAAGTCCTTTCAGGTATTCCGGAGGAATATTCCGACTCACGGGTAACACCGTCCTGGCGGCACTCCGTCTCGCAACCAGCCAGCCGGACAGCGCAGCCACTGGCAACAATAACCACAAAAGTAACATCCAGTCACCCATCAGGGGAGATCCTTAACCGGAATCACACGTAAATTGTTGATCTCTTTCTCACTCACATTCACCTGCCGTTGTAACTTCACATTATCCCGTTTGAGTTTAATAATAACCGGCAGACTCGAAACCATACCCAGGATAACGCCCAGCGCTAATGCAGTGACAATCCATATGGAAAAATAAAATTCCGTACTCCCCAATAAATAATCCAGTGCAATTCGCTGGTCATTCCGTAAATGGAATACCACCCCAATTAACACTACGAACAAAATCAAAATCAGTTTAAGCAAGCGGGACATGGAAATACCTCAAGTCTTATTGAGATACCCTATTCTAAGGCCAATAGCCTCCATGACACAAAAGGAAATAGGGTAACAACAACCTTGATGGTTGCAGTGCTCTAGGTAAAAAAAGGGATATCAGTTATCGGAAATAATGGGATTGGTCGTATCGACGCGCTCACGAAGCTGCTTACCCGGTTTGAAATGCGGGACATGCTTTGCCGGAAGTGAAACCGGTTCCCCGGATTTCGGGTTTCTTCCAACCCTGGGTGGACGATAATGCAGAGAGAAACTGCCAAAACCGCGGATTTCAATACGTTCACCATTTGATAGCGTGCTGGCCATATGCTCAAGAATAGTCTTGACTGCGAGTTCAACATCTTTGTAAGCCAGCTGCGACTGACGCCGCGCCAGCATTTCAATGAGTTCTGATTTGGTCATCTTTATATTCTTTCCGGTTGGATTCCCCGATAACCTGCGGTCTGTATTCTTTTATGATTTAAGTACTATATCAAGGTTTTAATCCTGATTACTATCCAAATGTTCCTTAAGGAGGTCCCCTAGCTTGGCACCACTTGTTGTTTCCGGTGCATATTCCCTGACTGCTGCTGATTCTTCGTCATATTCCTTGGCACGGACAGACACACTAATTGTACGTTTTTTTCTGTCAATTGCAGTAATTTTAACCTCCAATTCATCAGCCTGTTTAACAACTGAACGGGCGTCATCGACCTTTTTACCACTGGATATCTCGGATGCTTTTAATTGCCCTTCTACGTTTTCCGTCAGTTGTACTACCACATTCTTCGCTTCAACGCTCTGTACGAGCGCTTTCACAACACTGCCTTTAGGGTTCTCGGCAACATAACTGGAGAACGGATCTTTTTCCATTTGCTTGATGCCAAGTGATATACGTTCACGTTCAGCATCCACTGCCAAAACCACTGTCTCAAGTTCGTCACCCTTTTTATACTTCCGGACGGCTTCCTCATCACCTTCATCGGACCAGGAGACATCCGACAAATGTACCAGGCCGTCAATACCCCCTTCGAGCCCGATAAAGATCCCGAAATCAGTAATCGATTTAATGATTCCCGTGACCCGATCGCCCTTATTGTGTAAAGCAGCAAACTGCTCCCAGGGATTCGGCTGGCATTGCTTCATCCCCAGAGAAATCCGGCGGCGTTCCTGATCGATATCCAGGATCACCACTTCCACTTCCGCCCCTACATGGACCAGTTTTGACGGATGCACATTTTTGTTGGTCCAATCCATCTCAGAGACATGTACCAGACCTTCCACACCCTCTTCCAGTTCAACAAAACAACCATAATCGGCAATATTCGTGACCCGGCCCTGTAGACGTGCGCCTTCTGGATAACGCTTGGTCAGGTCCACCCATGGATCCTCACCCATTTGTTTCAGGC
>JANQEY010000022.1 GCA_028278125.1 bacterium
CCCGTCAGATATATTTTGAACTGTAACCGCGAAATAGTATGTGGTGTCATTTGTCAGGCTATCAATCGTCAGGCTCTTATCTGATGTTAGCACTGTTGACGGCATATCTGTAATCACATCAACTGTACCCGTACATGACAGTGTATCAGTATAATATACCTTATATGTTTCAATGCATTCTGAAGGAACACCCGTGGCATCTTCCCATGTCAGGGCAACTCTGCCATTTCCCGGAGAAGCATTCAGGTTTATAGGATTGTCAAGCAGGGTACATCCGTTTATGGCCGTGCCCGTGCTTTCATTACGCGGATTAAATGAATCAAATGTGCTTACTGAAAAATCAACATAACTGTTTTTAACAAGACTTGTTTTTGTGTATACCTGAGTAGGGGTATTAATATCGATTTCTGTTGAATCAGTGTCGCATACCACCTTGCATCCGGCAAAATCAGTATCGCTCGGATTTGTCCAGCCAAGTGTGATGCTACTGTCAGTGCATGATGTCACATCCAGCCCGCTCACTTCACCAGGTGCGGTAGCATCCACATTGATGGTAACAACTGCAGGATCCAGACTTAACATACCTGCTGCGCTCTTTAATTTTAAAGTAAAATCATGAGTTTCATCAGTACTTATAGTCGGCGAATATGACCATGTTCCTGACCCCTGGCTGACAACTTCTCCATAATTACTTCCATCATAAAGCATGACGCTTGTGTTCGCCTGATTAGGATCTGCAGGATCACGATATCCCTGGATTTGAATATTGTATGTGTTTGACGAATAATTATAATTTGTGTTGCCAATTACTGATCCGCTATCTGTGGAAACCACACCGGTAATTACCGGTGTCAGGGGCGGCTGTGAGTTCACGGCAAAGTAAATTCCGTGTAATTCCGTGTTACCCGCTTCATCCGTCGCAGCAAATGTAACCGCGTAATCACCATCCTCAAGCGCTGTGTCAGGAACAAACGTAAACATGTCCCCTGATTCTGTTATGGACTGGGCCGTGACCACACCGCCGGGTCCTGAAACACCAATGCTTGCGATCACAGCAGCATCATCCACTTCACCGTGCTCATCATGCAGTTTAATGCTGATAATATTAGCTGATATTACAGACTGCCCGTCTAAAGGTGTTGTGCTGACAACTTCCGGTGGAAGCGGGTCTCCGATGGCAGGAAGCGGATTGCTTAAGGAGTTGTTCGTACCGTCCGGGTCGTCAATTTCAGCCACACTGTTTGTACTGTCCGCTGTCACAGTAATGGTCTGAGCGTTATACTGGGCTGTCCATGTCTGCGTAACACTAACTGTATCACCTTTTGGAATGACCGGGCTGACGCTCTGGGTGCCAATAGTATTTCCGTCGACCGCAAACTGAACGTAAAAACTGTCTACAACAGATCCAATGCCGGCAGCATCACTGTTTTGGATATCCGCCGTAATTGTTATTTCATCACCTGCATTGAGATTTGTGTCAGGGCTGAGGCTGATCCCAGTAACCATCAGGTCGGAATCAGGTCCATCTGTTGTGAATTGCCACACAGGTCCCTGGGTTTCTGCCATTGAACTGTCTGTCGCGATTACCTGCCAGTAATATGTTTTACTGTCCTCAAGCGAGGCTGACGTGGTACAGGTAATATCGGTAATATCATCAGCAAGATTTGTAAGTGTTCCCGGGGCATCTCCAAATAAAACATCATATGTGACAGTATCCCAAGGGTTGGGATCGCCGCACACCCAGCTAAGAGTGACAGGTATCGGCGTCACCCTGACCGCATTGTCCGCAGGGGTCGGGTTCTGCGGCTCAAACGGGGGAAGGTTTGTTGGCGGGGCATTTATGCACCCGCTTTCAACGGTAAGATGCGATGAAGTGTCTACATCCCCATACACCTCATCACCAGGAGCTCCAGGACCGGCCGCGTTACCCCACCAGTTGCTTGTAGCATTAACTGGAGAACTGCCAGTTGCATTATATACGCCGTAATACTGGTTCCCTATGATATTATTGTTGTTTATCAGCGGCTGTGCGCCATTTGTAGTATACACGCCATACTTATTATCTTTAAGATTATTGCAACTAACAATTATGCCGTCACAACCATTGTTGTTTAAATATATGCCTGAATGGTTGCTATTTCTAATTGTATTGTACTGAATTGTCGGTTTAGAATTAATACATATTATATTCGCATTGTTTGCAGTATTTCCGGCATATTCGACGATGCAGTGTTCAAGAATAGAAGCATCAACTGTCTCGTGCCCCCCAAAATAAATACCATTCCAGTCGCCTGGGGCGCGAACGGACTTATTTGACGTAAACACAATTCGATTCGTCGGGGTCCCCTGGGCCATGAGACAGCCCTGATTGCTATCAGCAATATACAGCCCTTTGTCAGCGGCAAACCTTAGCTCTACACCCTCCTCTATGGTCAGCACAGCAGGAGAGCCAGTCCTGTTAACATATATAGTATCTAAAATTATATAAACCGGTATATCGTTCGGCCAAGTCCTGTTATCATCAATATCCTGGGCTGTTATCTCAACGGCCTGATATGCATTGCCTGCAAATGTATTGTTAGACATAACCGTCATCGCACCTGTACGGATGGGATATGAGCCATTGTTTGAAATTTCATTATAGGTAATAACAGGAGACGGATCACTACCATTGCAGTATATACCATACTTGGTATTATTTTTTATCTTATTTTCGGCGGCCACTCCTCCCCCGATTGTCGGATAGCTGTTGTTGGAAAGATGTATACCGTCTTCATTATTATAACTAAT
>JANQEY010000171.1 GCA_028278125.1 bacterium
GGATAGCTACCACGGTAGAAATTGCCAGATACTTGGTGAGTTCTCGAGTCTCTATATTCAAGATGTTGTAAAAAGAGGCCCCCAATATTTTTCGGATCCCAATTTCTTTTGTTTTGGAGATAACGCTATAGGATGTGAGCCCTATCATTCCAAGCAATGCTATGCAGAATGACAGAAGAGATGCACCGACAAAAATATTTCTGAACACTTGCTCTTCCTCATATGCTCGCTGGACCATGTCATCCATAAACTCCCAGGTTAGCATCTCTCTTGTGTCATATCGGCCATGAATCTGCTCAATGGCTTCCAGTGCTCTAAGCGTATTAAACCCACTCAGCTGAATCACGATATCATCCAGGCTGACAAATGGATTGTTATAGTAACCGATCACAACCGGTCCGATTGCATCGTGAAGTGAGCGATAGTGAAAATCTTTAACTATCCCTATCACTTTCGCCGTCAGGATATCATCCCCTATTTCCTCTATTTCGATGTATTGACCGATAATGCCCTCTCCTCCATATATCTTGGCAGCTGTCTCATTGAGTAGAACCGAAGTGCTGTCCAAGGATTCAATACCGTTGAAATCATCTCCATAGAGCAACTCCAATTCAAGGATCGACAAACCATCCGCATCCATTCCATAAAATCGCATGGAGACGTCCTCCTCAGGCGTTTCCAGTTTCCTTACACTTACAGGGGTGGGAGAACGATACCCGCTGATCATCCGTGTCAACCCTGTCACACCTTTTATATCGGGATGTTTCAGAAGATCCGCCTTCAAGGATTCATAGTTGTTTCGTACATTGCCATCATCGATCTCCATGATGACCAGCTCGTCAGTGGCAAATCCCGGTGATTTATTTGACATAAAAGAGTATTGCTGATTGACAATTATCAAAGAAGCTAGAATGATGATTACAAAAATGTACTGAACAGTAACCAATGCCTTTCTTAAAAGTCCATTTCCCTTAGCGGAAACGGTCAGGTTTTTCAGAACGCTGACTGCCGGAAACCTGCTGAGATGAAAGGCGGGGTAAAATCCAGCAAGAAATGTTACCAAAATGATCGTGCCAATAAAATAAGGTAGTACACCTATTAATGTATTAAAGTCAAAAACTAACTGAATGCCTGTCAACCTGTTAAATAGAGGAAGGAGATAGAATACCAGTATAACACCCACTGAAAAGGAGACTAGTACCATTAAAAATGATTCCATTAAGAATTGGTAAGTGACCTGGCTGCTGTATGCCCCCATTGCTTTCCTAACACCAACCTCACGAGTTCTTTTTATGTACCTGGCCGTGGATATATTAATGTAATTCAGGCAGGCCATTGACAGGATAATTATGGCGATTCCAATTAGAATTTGGACTTTCTTAAAATCGCCTTTTACATAGGTACTGACACTCCCATCAATACCATGAGAGTTAAAATGCAGATCAGTTAATCCAAGGAG
>JANQEY010000174.1 GCA_028278125.1 bacterium
TAGGGAGGGTTGTTATCAAAGGGATACTTGATAACAACCCTCCCTACATTACATCAGCCGAGTATGGTAATGAAACAGGGTGCTTTCGGACACGGTTTACCATTCCAGCGTCGTGGGACGACCGAAGGACGATAATCCATTTCGACGGGGTAAGCTCCGCCTTTTACTTGTGGATAAACGGGCAGCAGGTCGGCTACAGTCAGGGTAGCTTTACACCGGCGGAATTTGATATTACTGACTATCTGCAGAATGGCGAGAACCTGCTGGCCGCACGGGTGTATCGCTGGTGCGACGGCTCCTATATCGAAGATCAGGACACGTGGCGCTTTGCCGGAATCTTTCGGGACGTCTATCTCTTTTCCACGCCCCAGGTCCATATGCAGGATTTTCGGGTAAAGAATAATTTGATCAATAATTATAAAGACGGTGATTATGCGGTAACGGTATGGGTGAGAAATTTCGGCTTAACGACAATCCGCAATTTTACGGTCGAAGTAGTGCTCTATGATCATACCAACACCCCGGTTTTTTCGCCCCTGAGCACTACCGTGCCAGATATTAGTGGTAGTGGTGCGCAAAGGAACGTCCAATTAACCAAGACCGTGTCTAATGCTTTACCCTGGTCTGCAGAGTCGCCCTATCTGTACACAACTGTTATTACTCTAAAAGATGGGACCGGAAATGCTATTGAACGGGAGAGCTGCAAAATCGGGTTTCGCACTATAGAGAAAAAGGGTAATCAAATCCTTATAAATGGCAAGACCATTCATTTTAAAGGAGTAAACAGACTGGAGATTGACGCTGAGGGCGGATACACTGTGTCTGCGGAAAATACCCTGAAGGATATTCGATACATGAAGCAGTTCAATATCAATACTGTCAGAAATGCCCATTACCCCCACCATCCGACGTGGTATGATCTGTGTGATCAATATGGATTATATGTTGTGGACGAAGCAAATGTCGAATGCCAGGGACGGCAGGGGTTGTCGGGCAATGCATCTTGGAAGCCGGCCTTTACGGAACGGGTGTACCGCATGCGGGAACGTAATAAGAACCATCCCAGTGTTATCATCTGGTCTATGGGTAATGAGATGGGCAAAGGCGCCAATATTTTAACGTGTCTCGACCAGACTCGAAAAAATGACTCAACCCGGCTTGTGGTGTATCGTTTTAATGACCGGAACAATCCCATTTGCGGTGACATATTCGGCTGGGGATATCAGAGCCCTGATGGTCTCAAGAAGCTTCACAACTCTTTACTTCCAACAATAATGTTTGAGTACGCCCACTCAATGGGTACAGCCACAGGCAATGTCCAGGAGCTATGGGACGTCATTGAGGACCCCCAATATCCGGGACTGCAGGGAGGGTTTGTCTGGGACTGGGTGGATCAGGGCATAACTGTCGGACAGGGGAGCGATGCCTGGTTTACTTACGGCGGTAAAGGATTTGGCGACACCTTTGACGGTAATTTCTGCATAAACGGTATATTGTTTTCGGACAGGACGCCTCAGCCGGCAGCCTTTGAAATAAAAAAGGTATACCAAAATATAACTGTGGAATCTGCGGATTTACGAAATGGCTCTGTCACTATCACGAATAAAAACTTCTTTATTGACCTATCCGGCTATTTACTGTACTGGTCACTGAAAAAGAACGGTATAGAGATGGAATCAGGTGTGCTTCCGAATCTGACAGTTCTCCCACGAACCTCTACACAGATAGCCATCCCCTTTACCACTCCCCAGCAAATTCCGGGAAATGAGTATGTTCTCACCCTTAGCTTCAGACTGAAACAGGCCACCATCTGGGCGAGCGCAGGTCATGAGGTTGCCTTTGAACAATTTGTCCTGCCTCAGAGCAGCTATCTCTCACCACTGGACCAGGACACTTCTTTGATACCCAGTGTTTCTTTTCAGGAGACAAACAGCGCTGTTACTGTAACATCGGATAGTGCTGCCCTTATTGTAAGTAAATTATCGGGGCTTATAACCTCCTTTAAAATCAACGGTATTGAGACTATTGCCAAGGGCCCGAAATTCAACTGCTGGCGAGCTATTATCGACAATGACCATAAAGGATGGGGGATCGGTGATCACTATACCAAGGTCTGGAATGAAGCGGGACTGTCGAACCTGGATCACTCTGTTCGATCGGTAAAGGCACAACAAATTGGGCCAAAGCAGGTACGCATCACGGTGACATCAGATATGAAAAAGGGGCAGAAAACCATTTTTTCTGTGGGTAATTATTACAACATCCTCGGCAACGGCGATATCATCATTGGAAATGATGTAAAACCGGTCTACGACTTTAAAGGTGTTGGAATCCCTCGAATCGGCCTCGAGTTGGAGATTCTTAAGGACTTTGAAATTATATCATGGTATGGTCGTGGTCCCCATTCCACCTATTGTGACAGAAAGCGTAGTGGTAAAATAGATCGGTATACAAGTACTGTAGATAAGCAATATGTTCCCCATGTTTATCCTCAAGCGTGCGGTAACAAAACGGATACCCGATGGGCCGACCTGGTTAACAGCAATTTCCACGGATTACGCTTTATGATAGTGCGCAATAACAGTACCAATAAAAAAATCGAGGTTTTCCCATCCAGTGTCAACCTGACAAATTTGAAGGGAACCTACATGGATTTTAATGCCCTCCATTACACAACGAGCAATCTGGATGATGCAGAGTATCAGGATGAAATCGTGCGGCTGGACAACATTCGTGTAAATATTGATCTGGCGCAGGCTGGTGTTGGCAATATGCCACAATATCGGCTCCCTGGATACGAGGTACATGCGAAAAATGTGCAATATATCAGTATGATACGGCCCATTTACAATGCTCCTATAGCGATTAGCAAACCAAAACTGATCCCAACAATGGCAGTTATATCATTACAACCAAACCCATTTTCACAGCGGATTCAAATAAATTACAGGGTCGAAAAGAAGGGGAAAGTTCACGGAGCAATCTACAACCTTAAGGGTTCGATAGTTAAATTATTAAACCATGAAGAAAAGGTAAAGCCGGGTAGTTATTTAATCAATTGGGATGGGACAAACAGGCAAAATCGAGAAGTAGCCAAAGGTGTCTATGTTTTTATGATGCAGATAAACGGAAAGATTTATAAAGAAAAACTCGTAAAGCAATAAATCACAATATAACGTTTCCATAAGAAATCCCAATTATACCATATTTATAACCATTTCAGTAAAATTATCTCGATATATCAATCAATAATTATTTATTCTGAGGGGAAGGCGGCACTTCAGCTAGGAGGGTATATAATCCAAAAAATCTCAGTTGCCTGCGGGGCCGGGCAGATAGAATAAACTGTTGCCGAAGGCAACTTTATCCTTATCCAGCTGAATGAAATGAAAAACCACTGGTTCCCTTGCCGCTACTGGCACTCCGAAAATACTCGACATATCTTTGGGTGATATACCTGCGTTTTTCGAATGCC
>JANQEY010000196.1 GCA_028278125.1 bacterium
TAAATATTTCCGGGGCACTGGATACGGTCCTTGTTGTGCCCCTCTCCACACAAACACCCCCAGAGGATGAACAAACGGACTACGATATTGTTTACCAGCCGGACGAAACCGGGCTGCCACGTGCATGCTCAGCAATCTGGACACAGGTACGATCGTTATCTCCGAAACGGCTGGTAAATCGTACCGGTCACCTTGATAAAAATAAACTGGAAAGACTTTCCTTTCATCTTGGTACCCTCATTGGAATAACCGGTGACTCGTTCGAGTGAAAAATCCAGTCACAGCGATTTTATGCTGGCTGTAACAGCCGGATCAGGTCCCCAGGCAGTTGAGGTGCCCGTTCCCGAATGCCAACAAGGTGAGGTAACTATTCGAGTAGAGAGGGTGGGTATCTGCTCTACTGACCTGGCTATGTTCAAGAACTACGCGGATTTTAGAGATATTATCGGGCATGAATTCGCGGGTACTGTTGTTGGGTATAAATCCTCTCCTGAATTTCCGCACCAGCCAGATCTGACCGGGAAAAGAGTCACAGCCTCGATAAATATTCCGGGACAATCGTATGATAAATTTGACTGGCAAGTCGCTAAACATGATCCATCCCGGGAAGCAATCGGAATCAGGGATCGTGATGGTGCAATGGCTGAATATATTTCGCTCCCATCATATCTGATACATATTTTGCCGGAAAATGTCAGCTTCGAGGAAGGCGCCATGGCTGAACCTTTGGCTGCGGCAATTCACGCAGTGGATAGTCTCCAACACGACGAAAACACAGTACTCTTAATTGGTGATGGCCGACTGGCACAATTGATTGCAAAAGTTCTGGTATATAGAAAAATAAAAACTGTCGCCATTGGGAAGGTTCAGTCTAAACTTGGAATACTTGAGTCGGCCGGGATAGAAGTTTATGATAATCCTTCGAACCTGGCTGGAAGGAAATTCCAGGGGATAATAGAAGCATCGGGAAGTGAATCTGGAGTCAACACAGCAATCAATCTCGCCAAACCGGGAGCAAAGGTCATTCTAAAATCAACTCTACCCGGTAGACAAAGTTTAGATCTGTCAGATGCAGTAGTAAATGAATTACAATTGATCGGTTCAAGATGCGGAAATATTACTGATGCCCTGGAGATGATCTCATCAGGCAAAATCAAGGTATCCGACCTTATCAGCAAGGTTTACCCATTGGCTAAAGCGGAAGAAGCATTTAATTACGCTGTCCTGCCGGACACCATTAAAGTTCAGTTATCTCCACATGGAAATTGAGTTATTATAATCCAACCGCCTTCACCTTGCCTTTCGGTCAATAATTATTCCTATATTGTTTGCGTTCCAGCCTATATTGATTGTTAGAATAAAATTCGGTCGTAAAACAGGATATCTGAGTTTATTCATGGATTTCGAAACTGAAATATACCGGGAAGATGACAGGGCTGACTGGGAGCGGTTTATCCGCCATTCGGCACAGGGGACTTTTTTCCATTTCCAGCGTTTTCTGGATTATCATCCACCTAAGCGTTTTAACCATCACCACCTTGTATTTCGTCATAAAGGACATATTGTAGCGGCCTGGTCCGGTGCTGTTCGGGAAGAGGATGGTAAAAAAGCGTGGGTGAGCCATCCAGGGGCAAGTTATGGCGGGTTGATCACAAAACCGTATCTCGGTATCCGTGATATCCACTACATGATTGAACAATTGATCCTGACTGCAAAAAAAGAAGGAATAGAACGGTTAAGATGTACACCTCCTCCTCTTATTTATCATCGTAAACCTTCGGATACAGTTGAATTTGCCATGGTACGCGCAGGTTTTAAGTACATGAAACAAGATTATACGCAGGCCGTTGACCTGAATACCTTACCTGTAGATGAGGTAGATGTCATCGCCAAGTACGATAATAAAACCCGCACCGCAATCCGCAAAGCGCAACGTCTGATCGAGGTCGCCCATGACGTTCCGATCAAGGGCGATACACTTGATGAGTTCTACGATATTTTATACGAGAACAGGAAAGACCTTGGGGTAACTCCCACACATTCAAAAGAAGAATTGCGCCGTTTGACGGTACTTGCGCCAAAATACCTTGATCTATCTCTGGCATATCATAAGGGTGAAGCCGTTGCCGGGATTCTGAATTTTGTTTGCAATGAAAAGGTATTCCTGGAATTTTATATAGCTCACAGGAAAGCTGCTCAATCCCTCCGTCCTGTTCCCCTGCTGGTGCATGAAACAATCCTGCGGGCAAAACGGCGTGGTTTCCGCTGGCTGGATTTTGGGATCAGCACTGAACCGGGAGACAAGGTTACCTGGGGGCTTGCAGCTTTTAAGGAGAACTTTCCTGTCCAGGGTTTCTTCAGGAATACTTTGTATCTCGATACTGTTCAGAAATGGACCCCATCGGAGGTTTTCCTGCCGGCGACACCTAGGGTGCGCACTGATGTCAGGTAAAACCATCAGCTCAGTGTACTTCCTAATGAGAATCAACCGGGAGCCGTTTTTTGGAAAATACTGATGGCTACAGGCTTCCTACTTATGCAATAACCGCACTGATCTTGGGAATAGTGCTTCGACTTATTATCATCTTATATGCCCCGGTCAATGACTACCCATCGAATGTCCCGGCGTTTAACGACGAATCATCGCATCTTAACCACGTTATATTCAGGATGTGGACAGGGCATACACCTGCTCAACGAATGTCCGCGTCTGAAGATTATTCCCTCGATCGTGGTGAGGTTGAATATTCACAGCCACCGTTATACTACCTCATCCAGGCAGGTCTGTTAAAACTGACCGGCTCAGTAGTTTTGTTGCGTTTATACAACATGGTCTGCTGGTTTGTTGCTCTCTGGATACTTGTGAGAAGCCTGCCATGCAAACGGATGGCAGGACCTGTTGTACTGGCAGCAAGTTTACCTGGGATCAGCATGGTTCCCTCTGCGACAATTAA
This sequence comes from bacterium, assembly GCA_028278125.1. Next base: position 2,955 of record JANQEY010000196.1, read on the forward strand.
CAATGACGGATTACTCGCACTGGTTGTTGCCGGGATATACGCTCTCTGCGCGAAAATATTAAGAGGAAAAATTTCGATTATAGATGTGTTCAATCTTTCCCTGCTGGCTGCGCTTGGTGCCTGGACAAAATTATCAGCGCTTACAATGATGCCTATGGTTCTGGCATCTGTTTACATCGGGACTAACGGGAACAAATCACGGAAATTATTAACCTCAGCAATTGTAATTCTTGTCTTTACCTGGTTTACATTACCGTTGTGGCTGGAACGAAATACCGCATTTTCAGGTTTACTTACTTTAGGATCAGCGGCGGGTGATTTTTCGTTTGTTATGAGAGACGCCATTGTTGCTGTCATTTATTCTATTGTATCACCCTGGATGAGTACCTGGCCGTCGTATTTTGTTAAAATACCGGCAATCGTGTTGTTCCTATTGCTGATGATCTCGGTTGTTTTACTGGCAGCCAGGCTGATCAGATCAAAAAGTGGTGTGCGGGAAAAAGTCGGGGATAAGTCAAAACTGTTATTAATAGTCTGGAGTATCGGTGGATTTTTCGGGATAATATCCTGGCTTTATTACGGGATCAAATATTTCCAGGTTGATGCTCGATTATTAATTCCCGCGGCACCATTTTTGATCATTATATTGAGCTGGCCATTATGGTCACCGGAGAGAAAAACGGAAAACCTGATGGGGTGGGGAATTTTACCGGTAATGCTGATACCATATTTATCCTGGGGAATATTCTAAATGTTCTCCAAGATTAAAAACCTGATGCAGCAATCGGCTGTCTACGGAATGGGGACAATAGCCGCACGTGCTGTAGCGTTCCTGCTTCTGCCTTATTATTCCCACCAGTGGACTCCCTCTGAATATGGTATATATGTACTTTTCCTGATCCTTACCGGATTTTTACAGCCTCTTTACACCCATGGCACTGACATCGCGTTTCTCCGCTTTTCAGCAGACGCCCAGGACGAACAGCAGAAACATGACTTGGGCATGATCCTTTTTCACAATTTCTGTATCGGGATTATTCTTGGTTTGCCGCTTGTATTATTCGCACCAGTAATTACCGACCTATATGTGCCAGATGCTGGAAAAACCGGGATAATACTAACACGGCTTGCTGCTGGCATTCTCTTGCTCGACACACTTTCCAATCAGGTATTCACATTTCTAAGAATTAAAAATCAATCATTGGTGTTTTCCCTCGCAAAAATCGGGAATGTGTTTATAAATATAGGGCTTAACATATTATTTGTTGGATCACTAAAACTCGGTGTCATCGGTGCCTTTTATGCTTTTATCGCTACATCTGTTTTAACCTTGATGTTCCTGCTTGTCTTTACTGTCAAGCATATCAAGTTCAACTGGTCATGGGAAAAAATCCGTCCCTGGCTGGCTTTCGGCCTGCCCAATGTGCCGGCTATGCTGTTTTATATTATCCTCGAATTTTCCGACCGTAAATGGCTTGAAGCCCTGGTTGGCGCTGATGCCGTTGGCGTTTATTCTGCCGGGTATAGAATAGGAATGTTGATGAACATGGTTGTCCAGGCTTTCCGTTACGCCTGGCAGCCGTTTTTCCTCCAGACAGCAAAAGACAGCGACGCCAAGGAAACTTTTTCAAGGGTAATGACCTATTTTATCGCGTTTATTGGTTGGATCTGGCTGGGTGGAACACTTTTACTGGGCGATCTGCTGAAGATTCATATCCCGGGTGTGGGTCCGATAATCGATGAACGGTACTGGGCGGGACTTGGTGTTTTCCCGATAATCATGCTGGCGCACGTTTTTAACGGGATCTATACCAACCTGATGGTTGGCATCTACCTGGAGAAAAAGACCAAGGTTATTCCCCTGGTGATTGGTGCCGCAGCTTTGGTTAATATTATCGGAAACGGTTTACTGATACCCATTTACGGATACTGGGCGTCAGCCTGGCTGATAGTGGTCAGTTACGTCCTGATGGTTGTGCTGATGTACCTCTATATTTCACCCAGGTATCCAATGAAATACGAGTGGGACAGGATTATCCGGATTGTCCTGACCATTGTTGCCGCATGGGGTATCGGCGATATGCTCGGTGATGTTATCGATGGAACATGGGTACTATGGATTGTACGACTGGTTATCGTTTTGTTATTACCTCTTGCCTGGTGGAATTATGTTTTAATGAAATCAGAACGTGATGTTATCAGTCGCAGGTTTTTTAAACAGTCATGAAGATAGTTTATATAGACTTTAAAATTTCCTCAATAGAAATACAAGATGAAACAACACTCTCACAAGAGATGGCTTAAAGCCCAGGAATATGAAAAGGACTGGTGGTCAAAGATTGACGAGGATATGGACCTCGAGTTTTACCAGTATTATGCTGATCTCCTGCTCAAGGATGTTGAAGGAATTTGTTCAATTCTGGAATCCACCAAAATCCTTGAAATTGGCAGTGGCGCAGCGGGGATACTAACTCACCTGGATAGCAACCATCGCTACGCCATTGATCCACTTGAAGATTATTATTCGCAGGTAAAAAATTTCAAAGATTACCGTGATCCGAAAGTTCAATACAAACAAAGCCGGGGTGAAAATCTTCCCTATGAAGATAATTTCTTCGACCTGATAATCATGGACAATGTCCTTGATCATTGCGAAGACCCGGAAAGCGTGATGAGAGAATGCGACCGTGTGCTTGCGGAAAAAGGGATCTTATATATCCGGCAGCATACTTTCGGTAGATGGGGACTGATGATGCGGTATATTATGGAGCTGATTGAAATTGATCCGGGCCACCCACATTCATTTTCAATCGACAGGTTAAGAAGGCTGTACAGTCGTTACAATTTCCAGGTTTTAAAAGAAAATCAGACCGGTTTTAAGCCTAACTGGATAGCAGACATCAAATCGTCTGAGCTGAAAAAATGGATCAAGGCAGTCCTTTTTATAACCTGGAACAATGTTGACTGGGTATTGCAGAAGAGCTGATTAAGCCGATACAAATATTCAATGCGGCAGCCCTGTAAGTTTAAAGATTCACAATCACTAGAACAATCTAAATTGCTTTGTTGGTGGGCAACAACATCCACCGAGCTACTCTGCGTTCCGGTTCGTCGCTTCCACCTTCGTTAAAGCTACTGTAGACAGGTCGCTTCCCGCCACAGGCGGGTAAACCTCGCAACGACACTTTTATAACATTCAGCACTGCCGCATTGTTGTTATATAATCCTTGTTAGCTACTTTTTCGTCTCCTCATAAACACCAAGGACTATTCCCTCGGGATCGGAGAATACTCCAAAGACGCCACCACCCTGGATCTCGGTACGTGGAACCCTGATCTCACCGCCAAGGTTCTCCGCTTTCTGCAGGTACTCATCAACGTTGGCAACTTCGATATAAATGGTAACGTATGATGGCATCGGTCCTTCTGCGAGCATAATACCTCCAGCCGGCCCGGAATCCGGCTCGACCATGCCGTATTTTACCTCGTCGTTCCAGTCATACTCCCATTCAAACATTTCTTTGTAGAACTTCCTGGCTTTTTCCAGGTCTTTAACTCCAAGCTCAAAGTGACATACCGGTAAACCCATGAATTTTCTCCTCTTTTGATTTCCTCAGTGATTTTGAGTTATCTATTAAACTGAACAAATGTTCAGTAATATAGAGTATGATATATCGAAAATCAATTCCTCCCGAGACTTTTTTGAAATTTATATTGATAGTGGTACGCTGAAAGTTGTATGTAATAAGGGATTGGTGATATTGGTGTCTATTGCCCACTTCAACCATGGTGATACGACGTCATTCCCAACTTGATTGGGAACCGGAAAGAAGTGTAGCTCGGTGAGGTTCACCCTCACCAATCCAGTGTCTTTCAGATTTTCAAAGAGAGCATCCAGGATTAATTAGAAATGCCATCAAATGATCCGATTATAATAGTTTCAGGCTTACCTCGTAGCGGAACGTCATTGATGATGATGCTGCTGGACGTGGGTGGTGTACCTGTCTTGACGGATAATGTCCGTGAAGCTGACATAGACAATCCCCGTGGTTATTACGAACTGGAGAGAGTAAAACTGATCAAGGAAGACTCCTCTTTCCTGGTGGATGCTCCCGGGAAAGTTTTTAAAATGATCTCGATGCTCCTGTTTGACCTGCCTTCAGATATTAAATACAAGATTCTTTTCATGCGTAGAGATATCCGTGAGATACTGCTGTCAGAAAAAAAGATGCTTGATAGATTGGGGAAAAAGGAAGAAATCCCTGACGAACAGATGTCGCAGATAATGTCGAAACACGTTAATCATGTCACCGGCTGGCTTGCAGATCAGCCAAATATCGAAGTTTGCGAAGTGAATTATAACAACCTGATGAAAGATCCGAAACCCGTCCTGCGTGAGGTTATCTCCTTCCTCGACCTCGAACTCAACTTCCTCGAGATGCTCACAAAAATCGACCAGTCTTTGTATCGTAACAGGCTCTCAGAAGGAGAAAATTAAGCGGTAGCCCGGACCGCCCCCGGTCCGGTGAAATATGTCTATCCTCGGAAAAAATGTCTACTAGGTTTCTTCTGTTTCATTTATTATAATCTTAACCAACTGGTAAAGATGAAATCTTGTGACTATGCTTCTAAAACAATGATAAAAAATCTAATATATCTTCCGAACCGAAGGCGGTCCGGGCTACGATTAATCCCATGTTTAATTCTAATTACCCATCATCGTCTTGCAAACCATTTTTGTAATCCTATAGTTTAATAGACGTGGCCACAAAACTAACTTCGATTTTGGTATAACCATGAAACTATTGACATGTCGTCGTGCGATTCTAATCCTTGTAATAGCATTTCTTGTCGCTTCCAAAAGCAAATCTGAAGAATGGTTTCATCCTGGACCTGAAGGGGGAAATATTTTCTCTGTTACTATCAGTCCACATGATCCAGATGTGATTTATTTAGGTAGTATGGGGCGGGGCGTATATAAAAGTACTGATCGTTGTGAAAGCTGGGGAAATTTTACAGAAGGGATACCCGCTTGGTCAGACACTTCATTGGGATTAATGTCTGCAGAACTTCCTTGCTGGTGGAATGGTGATGTGCCTCCAATGTATTTCATCCGTTGTCATCCAGCAGAAGAAGATATTTTGTACGGTAACCTCGGAGGATCTGAAAGAATTGACGGATTTCCTTTATTACTAAGTGAGGATGGAGGTACTACCTGGAGCGAGATGAGCGATGGATTACCTGAAGATATATTTATTACAGATTTTTGGATTCATCCTGCTGAACCTGACACAATGCTACTCTCCGTAGCAAACAATGAAGTTGGACCTTTATTCAGAAGTAATGATGGAGGTGAGAGCTGGTTTTTACTTGAAGGTTTTCCTGCTGAATCTTACGCATATGTACATGATATTGAAGGTGACCCAAATGTTCTAAATCATGTGCTCATATCTTATGATAATGAAAACTGGACTGTAGGTCTGGTGGAATCCTGGGATTCAGGTGATACATGGGAAGTGATTTATGATGATATTGGATTTTCCAGTTTAAAAATCCATTCGTTAAACAATTTTATCGTCATGGGATTGGTTGAAAGTTGGAATCTTACGACTTCACTATATATATCATATACTGGAGGAGATTCTTGGTCTCTCATTGAAGGACCTTGGGTTGAAAATGAAGAGAATATAACTTGGTGTGATAGCGATAGTAGTGGTCTGATATATGCTCTTTCTGATGGGTACTCATGGTTTCATGGAAGTAATCTGTATGTTTCAAGCGATATTGGGACATCTTGGACTTGGCGTTCAGATTTTATTAAAAGCTTCACTATGGACATATTTAAAGGTGATGAAATCTTATTGGCATCTGGCACATTGAAGGGGCCGTATATATCTGATAACGATGGTTTTTCGTTCGAGCAAAAACCAACGGGAATAAATGCAGCAAGAATTAAAAATGTTATAACAAAAGGAAATGACCCTAATGGACTTATCGTTAATGCGTTCATAGAAGAATATCATTCTTCTCCAGATGAAAATAATAATGAATGGAGGTTATTAAATCCTACTTCTGAGGAATACATAGATTGGTTGAAATCAAATCCTGAAAATCCTGACACATTATATAAAACAATAAGTTCTAGTGATTCTCTTTTTTGGAGTCATGACGGTGGTAACACATGGGAACCTTTAATTGGTACTGGATATTTACCCTTTATCAACATGTGGTTTGATCCTCAAAATCCGTCGATAATATATAGCTCAGAAGGGAATTATTTTAGGAAGCGTTCAGAATATGGTACTGTAGTTGATTATGAATATGAATTTGATGATCCTTTCAGTATTTGTGCAATTGATCCGACAGAACCAAATCGAGTTTATGTTGTAAACGGCAATCCTCGACATATTTGGATATCTGATGATGGAGGACAGACATTTTCTCTGGGGGGTTTAGTTCTTTACGATCCAGATAATTTTACGATAAATCCACAAAACGGCAATATCTACTATTCATGGACTTATAACCTCTATATGTCGGATGATTATGGATTATCGTTCACTGAAATATTGACAGATGATTTTTGTACAAGGCACGCGGATATTGAATTTAATCCAATATTTCCGAATCCACTCTATGTCGGGACGGATAATGGAATCTGGAAATCTTATAACGAAGGTGAAACCTGGACACATCTCGAAGGTCCTTATGATCGCAGAGTGACATGTCTTGATTTCAGTCCTGATGGCCGAGTTTTACATATCGGGACAAATTCTGACGCTGTCTGGACATTGTATGATGAAAGTGTATATGTCAGGCATTCGTTTGATAGCCAGGAACTGCCATCAACCCTTGAACTGCTGTCGGCATATCCAAATCCTTCTAATTCTTCAATAAGCATTCCGTTTGATCTTCCAGGTGAATCTGAGATTCAACTATCCATCTATAACGTTCTTGGCCAAAAAGTAACCACCATTTTAGACAGGAAATTAACAGCCGGTTCACATACTGCTGTCTGGAACGGAGTGGATTTGAATGGTACCGGTGTTTCATCCGGTATTTATTTCGTGAGGATGGAAGCTGAGGATGTTGTTAGTACACAGAAGATAGTAATGCTGAAATAACATGGTGGATAACCATGAATACAAAAGGCCTCATTAAAACTGTCACAAGCATCCTGTTAATCGTTTCAATAATGCTGCTGGTTTATTCATCTTCAGAATCCGGGTTCGATAACAGGATTGCCAGGACTAATATTCCCGGTACTTTTTATTGCCTGAAAATACAGCACCAGGGGTATTGGACCTGGCTGGCAAAAACCACCGATTACGGCCACACTCTGGAATTTGTACGAGATAGTGTCACTGTTCTACATTATCATCCGGAATTTGAAGCAATGTTGTTTGTTGATCATTCCGATATCAGTTATTTCCACATAAGCCATGATGGTGGAATTACATCAGAACGTTTTTTCCAGGGACCAGGATATAGCATCGGTCTGACATCAAATCCAGATTCGATAGTTTTTGTTCAACCACGATATTTTCACTATTCACTTGATACTGCTCAAACATGGCAGTATAACGATAGAACCAATCTTGAAGGACTTCATTCTTTAACTGAGTACAAGGATACCGGGTGGTCATCCGGAGATCTGGCAGTTGTTTCCATTTTCTGGGATGAAGATGGTGACAATGATTCTGTTAGATTTTATTTCTCCGAAGATTACTGCGACACATTCTCTTTAAGAGGATCGTTCAGCAGCGACCTTGCAATACCTGGTTTGCTTTTCAGAGGTTATGGTCAAGGTGAATATTACCTGGTGAAATACGAGGACCATATTATTTATTGTTCCACTGACACCGGGAGAACATGGACGGAATCTGGTCCAACACCCGTTGAGTTTGGTGAGTTAACAGTAAATTTTGCAACGGATCTGGCAATTGAGCCGGGGTGGGAAAATGGAGAAATATTTTACCATCACACGTTTTACGATTTCTATTTCGACACAAAGCATTTTTACCTCTTCTACAGTACCGATTATGGACAATCATGGGAACACGTTCATGGTATGGATGATTCATATGTTGAGGGCAATGCCATGTCAGAACTACCGGAGTATTATTCAATACAATCCTGGCCCAATCCTTTTAACTCCGAGGCCAAAATTTCTGTCACAATTCCGAGCAGCTCGTTTTACGAGATAAATATCTTCAATTTACTGGGCAAAAAACTGGAGACTTTGGAAGCTGGATATATAATGGGCGGAACATATAACTATCATTTTGACGGTGCTGGATTATCAAGTGGTATTTATTTTATCCAGCTCAATGGTGACGATATAGAAATTACCAGGCGGATATATTTGATAAAATAGCTTGATCTCCAGGGACACACTGCTCCCGGGATACGGTGATCCCGCTGGAAGACAGACAAGAATTTCCAGCCATCCACCTTTTTACAGATAAATGGAAATTAACTTCCCCGGATTCGCTATCGCGTAATCCGGGCTACTCTATTTACGATTGAACTTCCGAAGATTTTTGCAGGTCGAGGATATTAAGATCGAGGGCGTATTTTTTTATCTCGAGGCTTGTGATTGTTAGCAGGTGTTCTACCAGGTCATCCATCCGTTTTACGATTTCCGAAATCCGCCTGGATTTTTCCATTATTTCATCAACCGTGGTATTTTCCAGGGAAACTATGTCTGAGATAAGCTTCAGCATTGCCATTGGTTGACGGAATTCATGGGCTATCGCGCACGCAAGTTTCCTGACTGCCTCCAGCTTTTCCGTTTCCTGGAGCTTGGTTTCCATCTCTCTCAGATCTGTGATGTCATGAACGTTTGCCAGCATATGGTTTTCACCGGAAATATCTATCAGGGCTGAGGTAAAAAGAGTATTCATTACCTTACCGTCTTTCCGGTAAAAATCTATTTTCAGGTTTGAGACTTCGCCTTCTGCCATCAGTTTTTTAACAATTTCTTCTCGATCCTCAAGATTTACCCAGAGCCCCAACTCTGTCCCTGTCCTCCCGATTACTTCATCAGGTGCATAACCGCTAAGCTTGGAGAATCCATAGTTAACCTCGATAATTCGACCTTCAGGCAGTTTAGATATCACAAGGGCATCAAGCCCAACCCTGAACGCTTTCGTGATAAGTTCGCGGCTTTCCGTCAGGGCAATTTCAGCCTTTTTACGTTTATCGATATCGAGGTTTGTACCCGTCGCCCGGGTAGATTCACCGTTTTCATCTAACTCTGTAATTTTACCCTGGTCAAGCACCCAGATATATTTATCAGTGATGTCTCTCACCCGGTACTCAAGATCAAAAGAACCCTCTTTCTGGTGGTGATGTTTTTCCACCTGGGTTTTAACCCGTTCAAGGTCTTCAGGATGAATCCTGCTGAACCATATTTCGATATCGAATTCTACCTGATCAAGGGGAAGTCCGAGTTTTCTCTTCCAGAAGTTGTTGTATATTACTTTTCTTGTTTTAAGATTGGCGTCCCATAATCCAAGGCCTGTAGCTTCAATGGCAGATTTGTAGCGGTTTTCGCTGGTAAGCACCTCGTCCATTGCCTCTTTCAATTCAGCAATTTTCGAACGAAGCCTGCTGTTGGTTTTTTCAAGATCGTCGGAATTATTTAAAGAGTCCGTGTTGGCTTTATCATGAACCGGTTTTCCCGATTTATTATTCATGACAGCTTCCAGTTATCAAATTCTCTGTTGGCAATGGGATCAAGTTCGGCGCGGCCAGTAGATCAATAAAGCTATGACTATTATTGGCTCCGTTCAACCCCTGCAATGATTATCTTCAACAATCGTTTTGCAGTTTAAATATTTGTTTAATAAAATATTCAGATGATTCTACTATAATATCCCTGCATCCCTGACATATCGTTAATATGCCAATGAATGTTCAAGAATTCATATTTATGACAATTTTTATGATTTTCAGATATTCTAAATACAGGGGGACAATCTGAACTCTCATTTCTATTGCGAAACGGTAAAATGAAATTGTAATCTTAGCATTCAATCCAGGTAAGATACAGGTTCTGATCTTTACATTGTTAAATCTTTGCTATAATAATAACAATTAAGATATTAAAGAGGAATATTATGCCGGTTAAAACTGAAACGACTAAAAAATTAATTGCTGGAATTTCCGCCTATGCCGGGATATCTACACTCCTGGTAATACTCTTCGCGTTTTTAACCGCTGTAGGAGCATTAGTTCGCATACCGTTACCATTTACCCCTGTGCCGATCACCCTTCAGGTATTGTTCGTATTGCTTGCCGGAGCATTCCTTGGTGGTGTTCGTGGATCAATCAGCCAGGTCCTCTATGTTGCCTGGGGTGCTCTTGGATTGCCGTTATTTGCTGGTGCTTATGGCCTGGCAGCGATTGTCGGTCCAACAGGTGGTTACCTGGTTGGATTTATCCCGGCTGCACTGATGGCTGGATGGCTGTTAAAAAGGGCTCATACTGTATTTGAAACCTGGTTCTGCTTTTTCGCGGCGTCACTTATTATCCTTGCCTGCGGATTTCTCCATATGACAATTTTTTATACGCACAATATTCATATGTCATTGGTGATGGGTGTGTGGCCGTTTATTATCGGAGATATTATAAAAGTTACACTGGCTACTGCCATTTATTCACAGTTGAAGAAGTATATTCCATCGAAATAGTTCAATATTGCCGGATTCTGGGAATCCGGCTTACAACAGATATTTATAAAGTGCCCGGTTTTTACCGGGCTTTGTTTATGCTGATTAATTTAAACAGGGAAAAAATTATTACCGACAGGATGTAATGATGATTTTATCCTACCAATCACTATATTTCAGGGTGAAAATTATAAGACGGTCTAATCATCAAGACATTTTTCAGGGGAACATTCTTTGGCATCTAAATCGAGCGGTCACGGTTTCGGGACATCCCCGGTTTTTCTAGCGGCAATCAGCACAATCCTTGGCGCGATCCTGTTCCTCCGTTTCGGGTACGCGGTCGGAAACGTGGGTATGGGTGGCGTTGTCCTCCTGGTTCTGATCGGTCACGCTATTACTATTCCGACCGGGTTAGCGGTTGCAGAGATCGCTACAAACCTGAAGGTTGAGGGTGGCGGTGAATATTATATCATCAGCCGTTCCTTCGGGACAACCGTTGGCGGCGCAATTGGGATCGCTCTCTATTTTTCCCAGGCGATTTCCGTGGCATTTTACCTGATAGCTTTTGCCGAGGCGTTCCGTCCCCTGTTCAGTACCGTCTACGAAAACTGGGGATTTATGCCGGATGTACGGATGATTTCTATCCCGGCAGCCATAATCGTTTTAGCGCTGATAATGCTCAAGGGTGCCGGGTTAGGTGTTAACGCTCTCTGGGTGGTAGTTGCCATCCTGGTGGCGTCACTGGTGATGTTTTTCCTCGGAAGCCCTACAGCAAATACACCTGCTGAAGTGGGACTATTCAGCAGGGTAGAGGATTCGGACGATTTTTTTAAGGTATTCGCTATCATCTTCCCGGCATTCACAGGAATGACCGCCGGTGTGGGATTGTCAGGTGACCTGAAGAATCCCCGAAAATCCATTCCACTAGGAACACTGGCAGCAACTCTTGTCGGTATGGCGGTTTATATCCTGATTGCTGTCAAATTGTCTTACAGTGCTTCCCCTGAGGAACTTGCCGATGTTACCTCGAGCGATCTGATAATGAGCAAAATCGCGGTCTGGGGACCGATAATCCCAATCGGTCTTGCAGCTGCAACCATCTCCTCCACCCTGGGTTCAATACTGGTAGCACCCCGTACACTCCAGGCACTGGCACATGACAGCATCCTCCCCTCAAAAAACTGGAACAGGTTCCTCGCACGTGGTAAGGGAGAAGCCAACGAACCCGTTAACGCTACCCTGTTGACAGCCCTGATAGTTTTTGTCTTTGTTTCACTTGGGAATGTCGATTTTGTCGCCCAGATAATCAGTATGTTTTTTATGATAACTTACGGTGCCTTGTGTTCTATCAGCTTCCTTGAGCACTTTGCCGGGAATCCATCATACCGTCCAACTTTCCGGACTAAATGGTACCTGTCGTTAGTCGGGGCGGTTGCAGCATTTATCATGATGTTCCAGATGCAACCGTTGTATGCCCTTTTTGCGATGATCACCATGGCACTTATTTATACCGCTCTTCGTCGCACACGAAAGGGAGAACGTGACCTCAGCGGTGTGATCAAGGGTGTGCTGTTCCAGATGACCCGCAACCTCCAGGTGACTATTCAGAAGAAAGAAGCCACCCCTGATGTCACAAACTGGCGCCCATCATTTATCGCCCTGACACCAAATTCAATGGACCGTGTGGCAGCGTTCGATATGCTCCGCTGGATATCCCATTATTATGGTTTCGGTTCATATATCCATTTTATCAAGGGACCACTGGACAGGGAAAGCAATAAAGCATCAGCCGAAACGTTAAAGAAACTGATCGAACAGGTACAGGCCAGTGCAGCGGGAATATATGTTGATACGATCATCTCACCGAGTTTCCGCACAGCTGTCGCCCAGATTGTCCAGATCCCGGGTATTGCGGGGATGGAAAACAATGGGATTCTTTTCGAATTTGAAAAGGACGATCCCGATGACCTCGAAGAGATTATCGACGGTTGTGAATTCGCATCGGCAGTTGATTTTAACATTTGTATCCTGAGATCATCCGATCGTCACTTTGGATACCATAAGAATATTCATATCTGGTTACGTCCCGGTGATTACCGGAATGCCAACCTGATGATTATCCTGGCGTATATCCTCATCGGTCATCCCCAGTGGAAAAAATGCGAGATTAAACTCCTGTCAACATTCCACCCTGCTGAAGTGGAACGTGAAACGGAACGATTGAACAGCCTGATAAAAGAGGGAAGGATTCCTATTTCCCGTTATAATATTCAAAAGGTTCCCTTCGATGGTTCTGTTCCATTTGAACAGATCGTTACTGAGCACTCATCTTCTGCTGATCTTGTTATTACCGGGTTGTCATTACACAAGATGCGTCAGGATCGTGGCAAATTCCTCAAAGAATTCGAGGGTGTTCATGATATGCTGTTTGTTCGTGCTGGTCAGGATATCCTGATAACCTATTCCGAGGAAATTGAAATCGAGGAGCCTGAAGAAATTGAAGAAGAGGAAAATCCCGGGGAAAAAACAGAAGAGGTGGATAAAACTGAGCAAAAGGAATAGTTTACAGGTAACTCTACCAACCTGGGTGTTCTTATGATAGAACAAGCTGCTAAACTGGTTCGTGAAGCGAACAAGGTCTCAGCATTTACAGGAGCCGGTATCTCCGTAGAGAGCGGTATTCCTCCTTTCCGTGGTGAGGGCGGCCTCTGGGACAAATACGATCCAAACGCGCTCAGTATCAATAATTTTTACGCTCACCCGAAACAGTCCTGGGTAGTTATCAAGGAAATTTTCTACGATTTTTTCGGAAAGGCTGAACCAAACGATGCCCATATCGGCCTGGCTAAACTGGAAAAAGCAGGGATGTTGTCAACTGTTGTTACCCAGAACATAGACAACCTGCACCAGGAAGCTGGTAATACGGAAGTTTACGAGTTCCATGGCAATTCCAAGCACCTCAAATGCACCCAGTGCGATAACCGTTACTTCGTACTTGATATCAACCTTGACGAACTGCCACCGTTTTGTAAGGAATGCGGTAGCCTCTTAAAACCTGATTTTGTCTTTTTCGGTGAGGGGATACCTGAAGTCGCCTACGAAGGCGCCCTTGTCGCCGCGCAGACTTCCGACCTGTTTATTGTCATTGGCACAACAGGTGAAGTAATGCCAGCCTGTATGATCCCCGACATTGCCAAGCAGTGCGGAGCAAATATTATCGAGATCAATCCTCAACCGTCAAACTTCACCCACCGTATCACCGACGTTTTTATCCAGGACAAAGCCGGACATGCAATGAACCAGCTACTAAAAGCACTGAATATTTCTTAGAAACACTTTGAAATTTAATTGACTTTAGCCTGAATAGAATCTAAAATTACAGTTTATAATTTATTTATATTAACAATAAGACATTATTTAATTAATAAAGCATAATTAAATCAATAATATGCCATCTTATTCAAATAATTCAGCACACCTGTTCCTGCGAAACTCTTCAAGACCTTTCACTCAACTATTTCTAACATTCAGGGAGAAAACATGTCTATGAAACATCTTAACAGTCAATTATTCCTAATCTTAACATTATTATTCCTTTTTGCCCCAGTACATGATGTTTCGGCACAAGAGGTTGTTTTCAGTGATGAAATATTACTGGCAAATCCTACGGAACATCCGTATTCCGCTTTTGCGTTTGATATAGACAGTGATGGCGATTTGGACCTAGTCTCCGCTTCTTATGCTGACAATAAAATTGCCTGGTATGAGAACCTTGACGGGCTTGGGAATTTCAGCACACAAAAAATCATATCAACTGAAGCAGGTGGAGCAATTTCAGTGTTCTGTTGTGATCTGGATGGCGATTCTGATGGTGATGTTATTTCAGCAGCGTTCAACGACGATGAGATAGCGTGGTATGAAAATATTGACGGTCTTGGTACATTCGGTCCAGAACAGGTAATTACTACCGAGGCTGAATACGCTAAGCAGGTTTTCTCTGCCGATCTGGATGGCGATGGTGATTACGATGTTCTCTCTGCCTCGAGTTCAGACAACAAAATCGCCTGGTATGAAAACACCGATGGAATGGGCAGTTTTGGTCCTCAGCAAATAATCTCGGCTGAAGTTAATAATGCTAAATCGGTCTTTAGTGTCGACATCGATGGTGATGGAGATTTTGATGTTCTTTCAGCATCATATGGTAATATTATAGCCTGGTACGAGAACACTGATGGCCTGGGTACATTTAGTCTCCCACATGACATTGCGACTGATGCAAACGCGGTCACCAGTGTTTCCAGTATCGATTTGGATGGCGATGGTGATAATGATGTATTGGCGTCTGATTTCCAAGCAAATGAGATATCATGGTATGAGAATACTGATGGTTCAGGGGATTTTGGCCCTGAACATGTTATTTCATCTGAGGTGGGTGGTGCCCAGTATGTGTCCTGCGCAGACCTGGATGGCGATGGCGATAATGATGTTCTCGCAGCTTCCGGCAATGATAATACTTTTTCCTGGTTTGAAAACACAGATGGAACAGGCAATTTTGGCCCTATGCAGATAATATCATCTGACTGGTCAAACAGCATAGCGATTTACAGTCAAGACATTGATGGCGATGATGATTTAGATGTTATCACTGTATCACGAGACGATAATACAATTGGCTGGAATGAAAATACAGATGGTGCAGGTAATTTCAGCCCACCGAATATTATCACCTATGAAGTGGCCGGTGCAAAATCGATTTTTTGTTCGGATTTAGATGGTGATGGCGATAATGATGTTTTATCTGTGTCCAATTCCGACAATTATATCGCCTGGAACAACAACACTGACGGTAATGGAACTTTCAGACAGCAACAACAGATATCCATCTTAACCGAAGGTGCGGAATCAGTATTCAGCATTGATATTGACGGTGATGGCGATGATGATATTTTATCCGCATCCAGTGCAGACGATAAGATCGCCTGGTATGAAAACACGGATGGAACAGGCTACTTTGGTCTTCAACAGGTCATCACAACTGAAGCAGATAGCGCAATATCTGTGTTCAGTGCCGACCTGGACGGAGATGGAGATAACGATGTCCTCTCTGCCTCAATTAACGATAATAAAATAGCTTGGTATGAAAATACTGATGGACTTGGTGGATTTGGTCCTCAGCAGGTTGTTTCGACAGATGTCGATTATCCCAGGGCTGTCTTCAGTGCGGATATAGATGGAGATGGAGATCTTGACGTGATTTAGCGTCGTATTTGGACAACAAGGTGGCGTGGTACGAGAATACCGATGGTTCCGGCGATTTTGGTGAACAGCAAATAATAGCTGATAGCGCCGGGGGCGCAAGCTCAGTAATCTGTATTGATATTGATAATGATGGTGATAATGATATTGTCGCGGCATGTTTTGAAGATGACAAAATCACCTGGTACGAAAATACTGACGGACTTGGTAATTTCAGCATTGAGAATATTGTCGCCTGGATTAATGGACCGGTGTCCATTTATTACGCAGACCTCGATGGTGATAATGATTTTGAAATAATATCTGCTTCACCAGGTGCACGTCGTATCTCATGGTATGAAAATACAGATGGATTGGGAAGTTTTGGCTATCAACGCGATCTGATGTTTAATGCCGATGATGCCTACTGCGTTTTCAGTTCCGACCTGGACAATGATGGAGACTATGATATACTTGCCGGAATAGAAGACAGGATATCCTGGTTCAGAAACGAAACTATCCTGGGAATTGAAGAGGGAAATACCAGGATCGGTAGTCCCACAGCATATGTAATTCAGTCGTTATATCCCAATCCTTTTAATCCAAATACTACCGTAACCATTGGTTTACCTGTAGCTGGAAACCTTCGGGTTGATGTATATAATATCATGGGCCAACAGGTAGAATCTATTGCTGATACCCGGTTTACTGCTGGCCACCACAGTTTCATCTTCAATGGCACCGATTTATCCAGCGGGATATATTTTATCAGGGCAACAGTACCCGGCAAGATGGATCAATTCAAGAAAGTTGTTTTGATGAAATGATTTTACCTGGGTTGCGAGCCAACTCAGGCTATACAACATATGAAATCAGGGTGTAGCCAGGGTTGACTCGCAACCCGGGCAGTTCTGGAAATATATTGTTAGTATTATACGCCCGTTAGCTCGCCTATCAGTGCTCGCCCGCCTCTGGCGGGTTTTATTGTTTTAGTTATAACTGTTTAAGTATGAGATCGAAAACACCTTTTAAGCATAATTCCATAATCTGAAACCAGATTATTGCAAAAGTAAGGATATTTCCAGAAATGGAGAATTTTTTATAAATCTGTCATTCCAAGTGGACAATTGGCAGGTTTGATATTATACTAAAAATTGAATACGGACGGCAATCAGGCTGTCCATCAAACAATGTTGTACCCTGATATAAAACGTTGAATCCAGCACGGGGGAGATCATGAAAGCATTGTTTACTATTACACACCGTCCTGTCCAGTCGTTTATAATCCCTGTTATTATTCTTGTTGCCCTGAACAGCGTTTCAGCGACGGAAATTATATTCAGTGAGCACAATATAATTTCCAGCCTTGTTCGTACTCCTGTTCATGCTGTTGGGATAGATATTGATGGAGATGGTGACAAAGATGTGGTTTCCGCCTCTGCCGAGGGAGTAGTAGCCTGGCAGGAAAATTCTGATGGATTTAATACTTCAAATTCGCAAATTATCATTACTTCAGGCTTAGATCATATTCATACAGTTTTTAGTATCGACATAGATGGAGATGAAGATAATGATGTAATTGTCAGTACTAGTAGTTATAGTCCATATGTTCCCGGTATTGCATGGTATGAAAATATTGATGGATTGGGAAACTTTGATTCGGAAGCAAATATTATCCATGACAACATGGGCACAACGTTATTTAATTGCGTTGATATAGATGTTGATGGTGATATTGATGTCGTTTCTGCATCTGGCAGCAGCATCTATTGGTATGAAAACACGGATGGAACAGGTTTTTATATGCCAGCTCTAATTATTGCTACAGATGTACCCGGTGTTTCAACTATTTTTTGTGCTGACCTGGATGGAGATGAAGATTTTGACGTTCTAACAGGGTCAACTGTTAATGACCGCGTCGCCTGGTACGAAAATGTTGACGGATCAGGAACTTTCGGTGAACCACAGGTTATTGATGACGAATCAAATAATTACAGATCGGTTATTTGCATCGATTTGGATAATGACGGTGATAACGATGTAATATCTGCATCAGACTATTGGGGTGAAGCCGGTGGACTTTCCTGGTTTGAAAATATTGATGGGCTTGGTAATTTTGGACCATATCAAACTATTGATATAGATGCTCGTTATGCAAATTCTGTCATCAGTAATGATTTTGATGGAGATGGTGACAATGATGTTATCATAAACGTGACAGGTGAATACTGGGAGGAGGATTCCAGGATTGTATGGTATGAAAACACCGATGGCATGGGAACATTCCAGGTACAACAAATAATCTCTACAGATGAAAATTTGGCCAATTCAATCTATTGCACTGACCTCGATAATGACAACGATGTAGATTTACTCACAGCTTCACCTGATAACCATCAAGTAGCATGGTACGAAAATGAAGACGGACTTGGCAGTTTCGGATCAAGGTTGATCATAAGTTCACTAGCCGATGCCGTTCAGTCAATTTTCAGCACCGATCTCGATGGTGACGGCGACAAGGATGTTCTTTCAGCATCACCCGGTGACAATAAAATAGCCTGGTATGAGAACACTGACGGTTTTGGTTCGTTCGGTCAACAACAGGTTATTTCAATCGTTACTGATGAAGCTAATTCAGTTTACAGCGCAGACCTGGATAGTGATGGAGACAACGATGTCTTGTCTGCATCAACCAATATCGCCGAGATCGCATGGTACGAGAACACAGACGGGCTCGGAAATTTCAGCGATTTCCGGGTTATCTCTTCTGATGCTGAAGGCGCCACATCGGTTTTCAGCGTTGATATTGATGGGGATGGTGATTATGACGTTTTATCCGCATCGTACGCCTTCTGGTTGCTGGAAGGAAAAATCGCCTGGTATGAAAACCTTGACGGATTTGGTGATTTCGGTCCGCAGCAGGTTATCAGCAACGATATAGATGGCACCAACTACCTTTTCAGTGCCGATATCGACGATGATGGTGATTTTGATGTTCTTTCCGCAACTACCGGTGAATATATCCCGAACAGCAGGGTATGCTGGTATGAAAATGTTAACGGTCTGGGTGACTTTGGACCTCAGCAGGTAATCTCCAACGAAGTTGACGGCGCCAATTGTGTATTCTGCGGGGATATAGATGGCGATGGTGACCTGGATGTTCTCTCATCGTCGTTCGGCGGATGGATGGAAGACAGTAAAATCGCCTGGTATGAAAACACCGACGGCCTGGGAAATTTCGGGCCACAACGGATTATTACAACTGAAGTAGATCGTGCCCGGTCGGTTTTTTGTGTTGACCTCGACCTTGACGGTGACAATGATGTCCTCTCGGCATCCGAAGAAGATGATATCATCGCCTGGTACGAGAACACTGACGGTTTTGGGGATTTTGGAGAGAGACAGGTTATCTCCTTCGAATCTGACGGTGCAGTCTCTGTTTTAAGTACAGACATTGACGGTGACGGGATATATGATGTTATCGCCGCGTCAAAAAATGACGGCAAAATTGCCTGGTTCCGTAATGAGGAAATTAACGGGATTGAAGAGCTGGAAAGGTGGGATAACGAGATACCCAGTTCATTTGTTCTTCAATCAGTATATCCCAATCCATTTAATGCTATCGCTACTATAACTGTTGGACTTCCCACAACATCTGATCTGAGTCTCCAGGTATATAATGCCTTGGGACAGGAAGTGGCTAAACTCACGTCAGGCCAACATACCGCTGGTTATCACAGCTTTGTTTTCGACGGCCACGATTTATCCAGCGGGATTTATTTCATCCGGGCGTCGGTTCCTGGTAAGATGGATGAGATCAGGAAAGTTGTATTGATGAAATAGTTTATAAAATCCGAATTGTTAGTCAACCCGCGCTACACCTGTGGGTGGCCCTGTCAGCTTCGATGACAGGGTTTATTCAATTAAAATTAAAACAATAAAACCCTGTTAGGCAAGCTAACAGGGGCATAAAAATTGATAGTATATAATCCGGGTGGCCCGACTGACTCGCTAGCTGGATTTCTCCACTGTCTAGTCATCCTCAATCACCTTACCACAGCATGTGACTTGACGATTCTGTCGTCTTCTTTTCCTGTCGCCACACCGAGGGCAGCGGGGTGTTTCGGGTGCTGTTTCGTATGGACCACCCGCGATTTTTAATACCCTGGTATTAACCAGGGCATCGGTCATTTTCCTGTGAGCTGACTCGAGGATACGTCCTGCTGTGGGACGTGATACACCCATAGCCTTCGCAACCGCCACCTGGTAATATCCTTCAAGGTGAGTCAAGCGGAGGGCTTCGAGTTCATCGACTGTGAGGACAACTTCTTCGAGGTCCCTGTACCTGTATCCCACTGGTTTAAAAGCGGACACTCCGGGATCATGTGATACTCTTCTCTGTTTAAAGGGTCTTGGCAATAAACACCTCTTTCAAATTCTTGGATATAGAAGCAATCCCTATTCTCTGAATGAGATTGCTGTGTTGGTGGGCAAAAACACCCACCGAGCTACACTGACGTTTCGGTTCGTTGCGCTAGCAATGACGCTCCAAGAACTATTCATCAGAGATGGAGCTGGTGAATAAATAACTGTTAATCTTCACAACAACGTTTGCCATGACGTCCACGGTTCCTGTTTTCCGATCCGCAGCACCCATTGCCGGGATGAACAGTTTGTCTTTGATGTTGATGCCTGCCTTCGCTTTCGCAACACCTGCCCTGTCCATCGTGAATAGACCGTTTCATGGTAGGTTCATCTACAGGTTTTATAGCGCCTTCTTTAACAATGTTAACAGCCTGTTCGACTGTCACACTTCGGATGATAAACAGGTCCCATCCCCGCGCTTTAATATCTTCAAAAGCGTGGGGGCCAACGTTTCCTGTGATAACACAGGAAATATCCTCTTCTTTAAAACGAAGTGTCCCGTGTCGCGGTTCATCATGTACATCGCCAGAGACAGATTGGATCTCCATAGTATCCGGTTTTACCAGCAAATGGCACCTGGAATGACCGAACCGTTTACTGATTTTTGATTCGAGTTGATCACCGTCAGCGGAAACAAGGTAATACATTTTATTCTCCAAATAATTTGTAATGAAACAACATCTCAACACCTGACTAACAACATTGAATTATTAGCATATGTTCATAACTAAGATATGATTATTGTTTATTAAATTCAACTCGAAAGAAGATTTATGGAGGAAGCTGTCTAAGTTAAGTTTATAAAACTGGTAAAAAATGATTCGAGAATAAAAACATAAAAACTAACGACACTGGATCCCCGATTCCTTCTTCGCCAAAGCTTGGGTGGGCAGGCATATCCGGGATGACTTTGTTGAGAGTTCTATGCCCCCGTTAACTCGTCTAACAGGGTTTTATTGTTTTAGAATTTACCTGGGTTGCGAGCCAACCCAGGCTACACAACATATAAATCCCAATAGTCATCCGAGTAGTATCCGAATATACCCTGTCATCGAAGCTGACAGGGCCACCCCCGTGTGTAGTCCGGGTTGGTTCGCAACCCAGGTTTCCCCTACCTAGTCATCTTCTATCACTCTTACATGACAGCTACGTAGCCTGTGAATAGTGTTTCCCGGGATTATTTCTGAGGACGCTGGACGGGTGTATACCTGGAAATTTTTGTATCGAGACTGAATCCCCGATTCCGCCGTCGCTTAAGCTTTGGTGGACAGACTAGTCGGAGACGACAACTATATCAACTTGGTCATTAATCTAATTTGCATAATTTTTCTAAAGAGTACAGTGTGGTTTAATCGGATCCTGGCTCTTCGGAACTTTTCAATTTCACCGGTTTGGGATCGTACAACAAACTACCGAGAACCACCAGGAGTGCTATTACCGGTCCGATGGCACCGCTGGGGAACACCATACCATACCCGTAATTTTCAGCGATATAACCAAGGGAAAACGCAGTAATTGCTCCCCCGGCATCCATCATTCCAGTCACCAGGGCCATGGCAGATCCACGGTAGGCACGTGGTGCAAGGTTATAGCCGAGCGCAGTAACCGCGGGAAAGACCGCACCATGCGCAAGTCCAGCCAATCCACCGGCAACAATGATCCATGGGAGAGTACCGGCAAGGCTCAGGACTACCATTGCGCCAACATACAAGATAAAACCAGGCAGGAGAACCCTGCGAGGGCCATATTTATCCGCCCAGTGACTTCCTGTTAACCTGATGATAATACCACCGATGGAAAATGCGGTAAAATAGAGGCCAAATCCTGTGATACCCCTGAACTTGGCAACCGGAGCGAGGAAGGCTGCTGGCGTAGTAAATGACACTGCAAGGAATATTGCCAGGATAAAGGTGAAAATCATTCCGGGTGTTCTGAAGGAGTCGAACAGTTGTTTGGGAGTGGGCAGATCCTTCTGGAGGTCGGGATTTTTAAATTGTGGCAGCATCATTATCAGGACGATCCCGATTATTCCGAAGCCGGTTATCGTCAACAGGAACACTTCGGTATTGGCATGTTCCATAATCTGTTCGCCGATACTTGGTCCTATTATATGGGCTACCATCCCGGACAGGCCAAACTTGGCGATACTTTCGTTACTTCTTCCTGGTGGTGCCAGGAAACCGGCGAGGGTAAAGAATGCCGTAAAGTGAGTCCCCGCCCCTATTCCCTGGATGACTCTCAATCCCCAGACTACAGGTGTCATCCCGTGTCCAACCTGGAAATAATACCCCAGCGCTGGGAGAACCATAAACATCACACCAATCACCCAGGTCTGTTTCAACCCCCACCTGTCGATCAGGATACCCACAACCGGTCTGCCGAGAACTGCTGAGATGGCGTAAAGGCTCATAAACACACCGATAGTATCAGCCGTCCCACCTTCCTGGGTCACATAGAGGGGGTAGATGGCATTGTTTGAAAAATTGAGGGCCAGGAAAAAATTAGCCACAAATGCCAGGACAAAATTTGGTGTGAATAATCTCTGTTCGCCGGTCTGCAATGGTTATCCCGTGATATAGGATGAATTTTCGCAATATAGCGAAAAAGTTGTTCAAGGTCAGCCGGTTTCAGATATTCAAAAATACTGCGAAGATTCACAATAGTGGTGTTGCAAGAGTCTCTCCGGACTTGAAAATTGTCAGATGAATATTAGGATTTTTTGCAATTTGCCAACATTTCTCTTGCGTCAACAACTCCTCTGAGTGCAAGTTCCACAGGTCTAAGTGGTTTGTATTTACGTGGAAGGGTGTCAGATGGCTGATTTTAAGAAAGGTATGCGTGAAGACCGTGGTGTTTTCCCTTTGAGTGAGCTTTCTCGTCGGAGCGCGATGGATTTTGGTGATTCCCCGGCAATGCGAGCCTGGGAAGGTGAAGGTTACAAGGAATTAACTTATAATGAATTACATAAAAAAGTCACCGCTATAGCTCGTTGGTTGATTTATGAGGGAGTTAAGCCGAATGATCATGTAGCCGTTTTTGGTGATAACAGCCCTCAATGGGAGATTTCCTACCTGGCGATCCAGGCAGCCGGTGCGATATGTATACCCGTTGACAGGATGTTGCCGTCGTCCGGTGCCCGTCATGTACTGGTAGATTCCGGTGCCAGGATGCTATTCTCTTCGACGACCTACCTGGAAATGATAGCGGAAGTTGAAAACATATCCACTCTTGAAAAAACGATCAATTTTGAGAAAGTAGATGTCGAGGATTGCCTGTTTTTTGATGATTTGCTTGAAGAAGGAGCTAAGCTGGATCATGATCTCCCTCAACGTGAGATGGAAGATATCGCAGCCATACTCTATACTTCCGGCACAACAGGACACAGCAAAGGGGTAATGCTCAGCCATTTTAATATCATGTCGGACGTTTCAGCTGCTTATCAGCTTATTGAGGTTGGAACTTCAGATGTATTTCTTTCGGTTCTACCGGTTCATCACAGTTTTGAAGCAACCGCAGGTTTTCTTTTCCCGCTCTACAGTGGTGCCAGCATAACATTCGCCCGAAGCCTCAAGAGTAACGACATCATCTCCGGCATCCGTGACACTGGCGTAACCCTGATGGTAGGTGTACCACTTCTTTATGAAAAGATGCACCAGGGGATAGTCCGCGGGATCAGGAAAAAGGGTAAGGAAAAGCTGGTAAATTCATTGATGGGTGTAGTAGCTGTCGGCGAAAAACTTGGCGCGAATCTCGGCACAAAACTGTTCAGGAGTCTCCGTGAAAAGGCCGGTTTTGGGACAGTTAAACTGTTTGTTTCCGGTGGTGGTCCGCTTGACCCGGAAGTGGGTGAATTTTTCACCCGGCTGGGAATGCCTCTCCTGCAGGGTTACGGCTTAACGGAAACCAGTCCCGCTACACATATGAGCCTGCCCTGGAAAGTTGATCATAAGTCGGTTGGACCTCCCCTTCCCGGGGTGGAATGTAAGCTTATTGACAAGAATGACCAGGGAATTGGGGAAATAGTTGTCCGGGGTCCTGTGGTCTTCCAGGGTTATTACAAAAACGATGAAGCAACAAAAGAGACATTTACAGACGATGGATGGTTCAAAACGGGAGACCTGGGATTAATTCACAAGCATGAATTCCTCCAGATCACCGGTCGTAAAAAGGCAATGTTGGTTACTGCTGGTGGAAAGAATGTCTACCCCGAGGAGATTGAGTTCTATCTCAACCGCAGCCCGTTTATCGCCGAATCCGTCGTTCTTGGTGTCGAACGTGACAAGGGGATGGGTGACGAGGTAGCAGCCCTGATTCACCCCGATTACGAACAACTGGATGTTCATTTCGAGGAGAAAGGCAAAAAAGCAACGGATGAAGATATTCATGCCTTGATAAAATCCGAGATCCAGAAAGCGCAGAAAAATCTTTCGGATTACAAGAGGATCAAAACTTTCAGGATTTTCCAGGATGAGTTCCAGAAAACAACCAAGCGTACTATCAAACGATTCCTTTACAGCAGCGATATGGTAAAGGTTAACGGCGAAAAAGTCTGACAAGTGAGGGATAAATGAACTTCAAGATAAAAACACCTGTAGTTCTTATAGTGATTTTTGCGCTGACTCTATTATTTCAACCTTCCATTTTTGCCGCAGAAAAACGTCTTGATCCGGTCATTGCAGACAGTCTTGCCCTGCTGACAGAAGATCCGCTGGAAAAGGCTGATTATTTTTCCGATGCCTGGTTGTATGACAAGGTGCTGGAGGTACTGGATGAAACCGACACCTTGAATGTGGAATCTCTCTGGCGACTGGCCAGGGCACGTATAGATATCGGTGAAAACCTGGAGGAAGGCGACGAGGCTCTGGCTTTATACACGCAGGCAATGGACGAAGCCCAGCGTGCCGTTGACCTTAACGACAAACATCCCATGGCCAACCAGACACTTGCAATTGCCTGTGGACGGGTGGCTTTGTATAAAGGTGTATTCAAGTCGGTGGGACTGGTTAAGCGGGTTCGTAATGCCCTCTATACTGCCATGGCGGAAGGTGATTCGATTCCTGTTTCATACTACGTTATGGGACGTACCCATAAAAAACTGATCGAAAAACCGGGTTTAATCCGGAAACCGTTAGGACTTGGATGGGGTAAGAAAGATTCCGTCGCCATTTACTTTGACAAAGCCCTGGAGATCAGTGGAGGAAATATGATCCAGTGCCGTATCGAGTACGCCGATTTCCTCCTGGATAAAAAGAAGGATAAAGATGGCGCAAAAGCTATGATCGAAGCGGCAAAAGCACTTCAGTTACGTGATGAACAGGATGAAAAAGCATTGATTCGTGGCGAGGAAATGCTGAAGGAGATTGAAGAGGATTAGTACTACAGAAAACTATATAAACATAAAAAGTGTTGATATGAACCGGCTGATCTTTAGCCGGTTTTTTAATATCAATTTGTCTCTCTCTGAATGTAAATCTTAATGCATAAGAACTGCTAATTACTTGTAGAAACTGTTATCTGTTGATTAATATACCTTCGCATCGATTCTACACGGGGGCAATATATTGAGCATCACAAAAATCCTGGTAATTGATGACGACCAGGGGATTCATGACCTGGTCGACGGGTATCTTGAAGGTATTGGCGACAAGATATTTCACGCGTTGTATCCCGAACAGGGTATCAAGCTGGCTCACCATGAACGCCCGGACCTGATCCTGCTCGATTACGAAATGCCTGAGATGGACGGTTTCCAGGTCTGTTTGCAGTTAAAAGAAACCGTGATGACTCGTGATATACCCATCATTTTTATCACTATCCGTGACCAGGTAAACCTGATCGCACGTGCCCTAGATTTTGGCGCGATAGATTTTCTTACCAAACCGTTTCATCCCGTGGAACTCCAGGCACGGGTACGTTCAGCCCTAAGAACCAAGAGATTTATTGATCATTTAAAACTTCGTTCCAGGAAAGACTCATTAACTGACCTTTATAACACAACTGCGTTTAACGAAGCGCTGGGTAACGCTGTTGCCATTTATAACCGTGACCACCTGCCTTTTGGTATCCTGTTGTTATCAGTATTTAAGCTGAAAGAACTAAACCATACCTACGGTCATGGTGTCGGTGACGAGGTATTGCAGCGGGTGGCAGAGATAATCCAGTACGGTGTCCGGATGACTGATACATATGCCCGTTTCAGCGGTACCAGGTTTGCGGTAATCTTCCCGAATACGGATATAGCTTATTCCCGAGAAGTATCATTCCGTATTGTCTCAGAAGTTAAAGAGTTAAAAATTCCAACGGAGAAGAAGCCAATCAACATCGCGCTGTGTGGCGGATTGTCATTTACTCCAGATGACAAACGTGAGATCAGTGCTCTCGAATTAATAAACGCTGCCGAGGAAGCACTTTATAAAGCTTACGAGATGGGTGAGCATATGCTTGTTCTGAATCCGCTTGAATCAAGTAATGTGTAGTTTTGTACGCTTCCTGACTTTGAGTAAATAAATAAGATCAAGCCTCGAGTAACTATCCATAACTAACTATCAATTGCTACATTATTATATTAACACAGATCTTCTGAAGAGACGGTTATGCTTAGTCTTCGACATATAGTTTTTGTTGTATTCTCTTTACTCATCCTTTCAACTTCTCTGTTTTCCCAGGATGGGTTTACCGGGATCAATTGCGGTGAACTGAATGATTATACCACGCCGTCAGGTGAGTTTTATTCTGCGGACCAGCAATATACCCTCGAATCCGGTCTTGGATATATCGGGGGTTCTACCGGGGAACGTGAGCTGGCTGAGATATATTATGATACCGAGGGCGCGAATAACCTTGTCCGAAGGTGGCGGGAAGGTGATTTTTCCTACCGTTTTGATGTGGATCCCGGACGTTATGTAGTAAAAATTCGACTCGCCGAAATGGTGTATCACGGTCCCGGCTTCAGGACATTCTCCATCTCAATCGAGGACAACCAGGTTATAAGTGAGATTGATGTCGCCGAGGAAGTGGGACGAGCGTATGGAATGCTGTTCCGGTTTCCTGTTGACTGTAACGATGGTTCACTCGATATAGAATTTACTCCGGGGATTGATGATGCGATTTGTTGTGCTATTGGAGTCCAGGAGGTGGAAGAAAATGAAATACCCCCAGGGCAGGTTGAATCCGTCCATGCCTTCGGCGGATATGATAAAAATATTCTCACCTGGGACAGGATAGACGATACAGATCTCTGGGGATATTACATCGAACGAAGAGTAAATAATGGCGACTGGGAACAAATCACCCCTACTCCCCATTCGATGGATTCCTACTGGGACAGGGATGTAGTCGCCGGAACAGACTACCAGTATCGTGTTACATCTATCGATGCGTTCGATAATGAGTCCGAACCTGTCGAATCCAACTCAGCGACTACCCGTTATCTTCAAAGTTCCAACCTGCCTGTTTATGAGATCGAAATTGATGAGGAAGACCTCTTCCAGATGAATTCCGATGTCTGGTCCGATGAATACCGGGAAGCAGATATTATTCTTGAACAAACATCGTTCAATAATTCTGGGATCAGGTACAGGGGCGCATGGACACGTATCCAGGCGAAAAAGAGTTTCAGGATATCTCTACCAGGGGGTGAGGTTTACCGTGGACAGGAGAGGCTCAACCTGGTCGCCGATATGCATGATCCCTCGTTGATCCGTGAAGTTTTAACGCAGGAATGTTTTCAGCTTGTAACCGATGATACTCCAAATGCTCAGCATGTATCTGTAGCGTTATACAATGAATTTATGGGCGTTTATACTGACCTTGAACCGGTTAAAAATCCGTTTCTCTGGCGAAGAGGTTTTTCAAGCGAAGGCAATCTCTACAAGGCACACTCAAACCTGACGATACTGGGAAATGAACCGTTGTACCAGACGTATTATGAAAAGGAAAACAACGAAGGTACTGGCTGGAACGATATAATCGAGTTTATCGAATGGCTGAGTGAAAGTTCTGATAACCAGTTTGTTGAGGAAGTTGAAGATCGTTTTGCCCTGGATGATTTCCTTGACGCTCACACGGCTGAAATTGCCCTCGCCAATCATGATTTTGCTTCATCTAACTACATGATGTACAACAATCCCCTTACCGGTCAGTGGCATTTTTTCCCATTTGATAATGACGGTTGTTTTTTCTTCCCAGACCTGCCTGTTGACCTTAATACGATTGAGCACCCGAGTCCCGTCGATAATCGGCACAATGCCCTGGTGGATCGTGTCCTTGGGATACCCCTGTACCGTTATGCATTTACCCGGAAGTTGCAGCGGTATGTTGATTCATATATGAACAGGAATTACCTGGAGCCCCTGGTTAATTATCTCCATACCAATATCACCTGGGACGCTCATCGCGATGTTTACAAATTCGGCAGAGATAATAACGAGTTCTTCGATAACGGTGACGACGATATACTGGAATTTATCGATCAAAGGGAAACTTACCTGTTGGATACACTCGATTTGTTCCTTCCTGTTGTAGAGATTGGACCCTATTTCCGTTTTAACGAGATACAGCTGAACAATCTCTCGACGATCCGTGACGAATCCAGCGATTATGATCCGTGGGTAGAGATTATAAACCTATCCCATGTCGAGCTTGATTTAGAAGGCTTTATCCTCCGGCAGAATGGAAATTCATGGACATTATCAGGGAACCTCGTTGTTGATGAGCAAGGATTCCTGGTTATCTGGCTGGATGGTGAGACAAACGAGGGTAGTAATCACTGTTCATTCCTGTATAATCCTGAGGGTGGTAATCTTATTCTTGAATCACCGGGTGGTTATGATTCGGATGATATTAATCCGCCGGTGCTGGGGAATGATGTGTCATGGTCTCGTGATGAAGACGGGACAGGCGTATGGACTCAAAACCTACCTCCCACACCCGGAACCACCAACACCCCGGACTGGGACATTTTTAACCTGGTAATCAACGAATTCCTCGCAATTAACGACGATATCAACCAGGATGAAGCTGGGGAATATGACGACTGGGTGGAAATATATAATCCTTCACCAATTGATATATCCATCTCTGGATTGTACCTGACCGACGACCTTGAAGAACCGACCAAGTGGCAGTTCCCGGATGTTACGATTCCGGTGGAGGGATTTATCATTGTTTGGTGCGATGATGACATAGACCAGGGCGATCTTCATACGTTCTTCAGGCTGAGTGGAGATGGTGAACATGTCGGTCTGTTCGCGACAGACGGAATTTCTCCAATCGACATGAAGATGTATAATCCGCAGGTACCGGATATTTCGGTTGGTCGCTACCCTGACGGTTATGACGGCTGGGGACCTATGACACCCACCCCCGGCAGCCAGAACGAGGTACTTCATACAGGAATTGCAGAATCCAGCATCAGTGAAACACCGATAAGTTACAGGTTATGGAATCTTTATCCGAATCCTTTTAACAGCAGTACGGTTATCAAGTTTGAACTCCCATTCGATTCGAATGTTGAAGTATCCATCTTCGACATCCTGGGGCGGAATGTAGTCGACCTGGTTCGAGGTCAACATCCAAAGGGATCGCATTCAGTGGTCTTCCATGCGGAGGACTATTCATCTGGGATATATTTCTGTGTTTTAAAAGCAGGTGATAATTCCGCGGTTAAAAAGATTGTATTGTTGAAATGACCGTCAACGAAAACACAGAAAACCAGGGATCGAGCTTTCAGTTATCTTCGCTGAAAAATTTCGTTAACCAACGGCCATGTCTTTCCCTTTTTATCCTTGCATTTTTAGTACGTTTTATCTACATGCTGACACTGGCTGTCCGTCCCGGTTTTGGTGTCCCGGTTGTGGATGAGGTAGCGTACGACCTGATGGCAAAACAGTTCGCAGAATCGTTCAGTTTTGGATCTGAACCATTTTTACGGCCTCCTCTCTGGCCGGCTGTCCTCGGCTTCTTTTACCTGATTCTAAATGATGCCTTACCTATCGCCCGTTTCCTGAACCTGGTCCTGGGAGCGTTATCGGTAGTTTCAGCGTACAGGGTTGGTCTTCATGTTTTCCCGAAAAAAACAGCGTTCATGGGAGCATTAATACTCGTTTTTTATGGTCTGTTGATCCATTTTAACACCAGTTATTTATCAGCATCCCTGGTAATCATTCTAGTTCTCGAAGCGCTTAATTTCAGCCTCACCGCCAGGAAAGAAAATAATTGGAAGAAGTATCTAGTAGCCGGAGTACTCTGGGGTTTGTCAGCCTTAGCCTGGCCGGCAACTCTGCTGGCTGCAGTACCTGTTGTAATCGATACCGTTTTCCGCCGTCACCTGATACTCGGTAACAGGCTGAAATTTTTATGCCTGTTAATCCTTGGAATGTTTTTAGCCATTTCACCGGTAACAACAAGGAATTATCTCACCGGTGATAAAGCGTTAATCACTACAAACGGCGGTCTCAACCTTTACCTGGGAAATAACGAGTACGCGTCGGGTGTGGAAGCCATCCATCCCGGGCTGGGAGTTTACTGGACACCTGAGAGGGCTCATCAGTGGGCTGAATCTGTTGAAGGAAGATCACTCAAACACAGTGAGGTATCAGATTTTTACCTGGGTGAGGTGCTGAAATTCTGGAAAGATCAACCCGGGAAAGCGTTTGAATTAATCCTCTCGAAACTGTACGTGAGTCTGAGCGGCGCCGAGATCAGCAACAATGCCGACCTCGATTTTATCGCTCACGATAACCAGATGTTCCGACTGTTACTATTCCTCAATTTTGGCGTGTTATTCCCGTTTGGAGTGATCGGGATGGTTCTCGCCTGGCGGAATAATCACACAGCCAGAGTCCTTACGCTATCGGCATTATCGTTCCTTGCAATCACAACAATCTTTTTTGTCACAGCCCGTTTCAGAATGCCTGCAGTTCCGATTGTCGCGTTATTCGCTTCATTCAGCGTCTTTTCTTTCATCAAGGCATCTACGAAGCATAAAGTTATATTTGCAGTCACCGCGTTTATAATCGGCATCTTAATAAATTCCAACTTGACGGGTATCCCTCGTGGTGGTAACCTGTCGAATGGATACTTCCACCGTGGACGGATACTGGCCCAGGAGTCGCGGTTTCCAGAAGCCCTTGAAGCGTTCGAGCAAGCTTTATCAATTAATCCCAAAACACCACTGGTTCATTGCTACATGGCGGAAATCTCTCTTGTCAGAAGTGATTATCGCAATGCCATCAAACATTTTAATATTGAACTCGAAAATCTGCCTGACTCACCCATTATACAGGATTATTATTTCCGTGTATACCGTGGACTGGGAATAGTATTTATGAAAACGAAAGATTACCGTCAGGCGGTTAAGTACCTGCGTATAGCTTACGAGATGAATAGCAACGATGAATTGTTGCGAAAAAGATTCCTTGAGTCGTTAGAACAAGCTGCAATCGATGAGATAAGAGTCAACAGGATCGTTGAAGCAAAAGAGTTTTTGAACGAGGCAAACGGGATAAATCCCCAAACTCCACGTTACAAGTTTTACCTGGCATGTATAGAATGGCTTGATGGGAATAAGAGCAAATCTATCTCACAGGCGAGGGATATACTCAAAGCGTTCCCGAACTATTCCCGGGCCAGGGATTTGATAGAAAACAAATGGCGACCTGAAAATATCGATTCGATCATTTACAAGATCGAGTATAATCGAGACTTGAGACAGGGGATAAGCGGATAAATCTACATTTTTCGTAATATTTTCCTAACTGAATTATATTAGTTTAAAAGAAGAGCCATAATACTCATTTTGTGACTTAGAACATTTTTATTATTAGTGAGTATAATGTATAATTCGGCAGTAAAATAATAATCGATCTTATTATATTATCAACAAATTATGATTGCTTTGATTTATTATCCTGGCAGCAGTAAAATGGAGCAGTATTGAGAGCATTATTCTTCAGTGATATACATCTTCGTATCGGGCCACGTGAGCCCATCCGTCCAGAACTCCGTCGTTCAATGCGCTGGCTGAACGGCCTGGGAAATACACTGGTTGAACGGTTTGAAGACCATCTTCGCATGGAAGCCGACCGTGTAATTTCAGTTGCAGATAGTTGGATACGTGAACGGGAAAACAGGTATGACCTGGTAATTAATGGCGGTGATGTAGCCATGCCGTTAAGCCGGCATGAAGACAGGATGGCCGCCACTGAGGAGATCTGGAAATCTCATCTTGATCAGTTTGGACAGGATCGTTTAATAGTAATTACAGGGAACCATGAGCTCGGACATGGGTACCAGTCTGAACCAACAAGTTACCCGGATTTGATGGATCTCCGAAAGCATATGTTTGATCGTGACATTAACCGCTTCGGATATGGTTTTGAAAGATATAAAGGTGTCTCCCTGTTAGCCCTGGACAGTGAAATATTATCCATGTATGCCATCGATCCAGGCAACAAATATATCCGCAAACACCTGATTCGGATGACTGATGAAGTTTTAACTATATCCAGGATTGACGGGCCAGTAACGATTCTCACTCATAACACCTA
>JANQEY010000029.1 GCA_028278125.1 bacterium
GGACGGTATGGATTATCTGGATAATTCTCTGCAAACACCGATTCCAGCCCATATAAATGTGGGTTTTGTATATGATTCAATATATTTTACCCCAGGTGACTTTGACCAGGCATTTGCTCAGCCGGGTGTGCAAGCAACCGAGATTCCCGCCCGCCAGGAAATAATTCTATCTCAATTTAACGACCTGATGATTCATCCGGCCCGAAGCAAAGCGTCTCAAGATCTAGCCGAAGGCTGGACAATCTCGAACCACCACCATATGAATTTACAAGATTTGTCTACTTTGCATAAAGGTGATGGCACAGTTACTTTCAATAATGTCCGTACCATCGAAAGATTTGCCGGTAACGGTTTTACCGGACCCGATGCAGTTGGAGGCTCGGCATTGACCACAAGTATTGGATTTCCTAGGGTAATAGCGGTCGATGTCGAAGGGAACCTTTATTTTGCAGGCGGTTATGCCGTTATTCATAAAGTAGATTCCAACGGTATCATCAACCTCCTAACCGGAACATTCGGTGAATTTGATTTCAGCGGAGACGGTGGTCCGGCGATTGGTGCGCGTATTAAATACTGTGATGGGATAGCGGTTGATCGTAATGGTAATATATATTTTTCTGATACCGGTAATGACTGCGTCAGAAAGATCGATGCCAATGGCATTATAAATACAATCGCTGGTATACCATTATCACAAGGCTACAGCGGAGACGGCGGTCCGGCAACCGAGGCGCAGTTCTATAATCCCAGAGGTGTGGCCGTCGATGATATCGGGAATCTGTATATTGTGGACAGCTACAATCATGCTATCCGTAAAATCGACTCCAGCGGTATTATCACGACAATCGCCGGTGGAAATGGCTGCTGCGACAGCGGTGACGGCGGTTTAGCTGTTGACGCCCAGCTTTGGTCACCCATAGCGATTGCCGTTGATCAAGGCGGCAATATTTATTTCACCCAAAGCGGAGATGTAGTCAAAATGATTGATACCCAAGGCGTTATCACCACATTTGCAGGGACAGGCGTCTCAGGTTACAGCGGTGATGGTGGACCCGCCAGCGAGGCTCAACTTAGAGGTTCAATGGGTGTGGCAGTAGATAATGTAGGAAATGTGTATATCGTGGAAGAAACTTACGGTCGTATTCGAATGGTTAACACCAGTGGAATCATCACAACGGTTGCCGGATCCGGCGAGTGGGTCTATGATTATAAAACTAGACCAGCTACACTAGGGAGCTTAATGAGTCCAAGGGGTGTGGCTGTGGATACAAAAGGCAATATCTACATTGCGGAACATACCAGTAAGGTTGTAAAAAAGGTTTTTTTTCCATCTGCTTTCACCGAAGAAATTATGACCGGCAGAAATGTATTTTCTGAAGAAAAACTGAAGGGGCATGTCGTTTCCATTACAGGCCTGCATACCGATACCTTGGATCTGCATACCGGCTTAGCCCTCAACACGTTTGAATACGATGAAAACAGGCGTCTGATTTTTATCGTTGACCGCTTTGGTAACACAATTACCATCACGAGAGATGAAAACGGCACACCAGTGTCCATCGTCAGCTCGGACGGTATTACCACCAACTTGGATATTGATGAAAACAATCATCTGACCCGCATCACTTATCCGGATGGGACCTATACTGAGTTCGAATACGATTCGGAAGGATTAATGACCGCCAAAATCAAACCAGAAGGTAATCGGTTCGAGCATCAGTTTGATCAAAATGGCCGCGCAATTTTAGTAACAAATCAGGAAGGCGGCAACTGGGCGTTTACTAGAGAACGGTTTGCCAATGGAGAAACGCTATCTCAGGTTACGACTGCCGAAGGCAATACAACCTCATATCTGGATATGCCTGCGTTTACAGATACATTTACATCAATCATTACAGGGCCATCTGATGACGACACTTTATACAGCCGCTCAGATGACGGTGTTTCAGTAACCAAAACTTTGCCTTGCGGTATGCAGCTAACATTTTCTAATAATCTCGATCCTGAGTTCAGGTATGAGTATGTCAATGAAATAACGGAAACAACACCGGCAGGATTGGAAAAAACAACTATCAAAGACAAACAATACGTACCAAACTCTGTCAACGGCGGCTTTCACTCCATCTCAGAAACAGTGGAAGTGAACGGGAAGCAAACCACAATTT
>JANQEY010000199.1 GCA_028278125.1 bacterium
ATGCAGGAACAACTGTTTGAATTGATTGGTATCGAAAAGCAGGATGCGCTGGAACGTATTAATTTCCTGCTTGAGGCGTTACAGTACGGAGCACCGCCGCATGGGGGTATTGCCTTTGGGTTTGACCGTTTGGTAATGCTGGTAGCGGGTGTTGATTCCATACGTGATGTCATAGCTTTTCCAAAAACGACAGCGGCATTATCTCTGTTTGAAAAAGCACCTAGCCAGCTTAATGAAAAACAATTACGTGAACTTGGTATCAGTTTGATCAAGAAGGAAGAAGAAGGTTAATCCTATCATATGAGCCATTTGTGTTATGGAACTACATGATTAACTACTCTTTAGGGTATCATAATGCATAAATTTACAGAATTGGATAATTAATAATTCTATATCGTATTCTTAATGGTTGGCTTGACTTCATTTTTAAATAATTCGTATACTTGAATTGATCCGTTGGAAGGACTTTTCAGATTATTAAGGGAAAATAAACCATTTACTTGCCAAGGGGCGAATTGAAGATGCGAACACGTAGCTTCAGAAGTATTATTATGCTGTTTCTGTTCGCCGGTTTATTGCTCGGTTTCAGTGTTGGATGTACAAAATATGCCAACCAGGAAGACCTGCAATTACTCGAGGAACAGAAAGAAGCGGCAATCGCCGCAGAGAAAAAACGCGATAATCTCCGCATGACTGAAAAACCGAAGGTAGAGAAGGAAAAAGCGGGGAAAGAAGCCGAGCTGGCGAAGGCACAGGATGAAAAAGCAAAAGTTTCTGATTGTGTCGAAAAACGTCAAGCTGCTGAGGCTGAAGGAGAGGAGGAGACGAAATGAAAAAACGTTTACTCCTGATTACAGCACTGGCGGTTCTCTTCATCATCTGCAGTGTTTCTCCGGCAATTTCGGCTGCTAAAACCAAGATGAAGTACGAAGATTACCTGGCGCAGCTTGAGCAGTGGCGGGAGCGTGAACAAGCCGCCCTGGAACAGATTGGAACGCTTGAGCATGACATCGCGACTCTCCAGGAAGAGATTGACAAGCTGAATCAGCAGATTGAATCTGAATGGGAAGAGATTTATGCCATAGCCGGCGTGACTAAAGGTGATCTGGATGCATGGATGGTAGAATTCAACAATTATAATGCGGAAATTGATGAATTCGGAAAAGAGACACCTGAAGGTATCTTCAACCGGCAGGCTGAACTGGATGCCTTTGATATGAAACTGGCTGAATTTGTTGAATCCAAGGCTGGATGTCTGTCTGAGTACTTTGCAAAAACATCCGAAACAGCAGCTACGCTGAGAAGTATCCGATCCCGGATGGCAAAGCCAAGAACGCTATTCTACAATGTAGCTACCGGAGATTACCTCTGGAAAATTGCCGGGATGAAGGATCATTACAATGATCCAATGAAATGGATGCGAATTTACACGGTGAATGTCGATCAAATCGATAATCCTGACCTGATCTTCCCGGGACAGCGATTTGCGGTTCCTCTTGACATTGACAGGAAAACACAATACCTGGTTCGAGGTGGTGATTTTCTCTATGGTATCGCGGAAAGCCTTTACGGCGATCCATTCAAATGGAGAAAACTGCATGAATCGAACCAGAAATTTATCGAGGATCCGAACCTGATATACCCGGAAATGATCCTTACTTTACCGTCAAATTGAGTACCAGGCGATTACGAAGTAACAATTCTGATCGCCCTTTCAGATTGTGTTAATTAATGATGGGCGACCCATGATCACTGTTGTGATACAGTGATAAGGGTTGCCCTTTTACCTTGAAGACCGTTGATAAAAAAGTATTCTATACAAATTTCAGCGTCGTTGATGCCTGCATTGGTTGGAACGAATGACAAAAACCTCCACAGGTTGGAGGATGCTCTTCGTTCAAAAATTGTAGTCAGGGGCGATAATATCCTGGTGGAAGGTCCACAGGAAGAAGAGAAACCTATCAGGAAGCTGTTCAAGGATTTGCAGAGTATGGCAGGTATGGGTTCGATAGACGAAGCCGGTATTGATACCGCAATGACTCTAGCTGGAATCAAGTATAATGACATTAGTGATGAATTTGATAAAGAAGGTGGTAGAGTTGTATTCGAGAAAAATGGCCTGGTAATAAAATCCCGTTCGAGGAACCAGGAAGAGTATATCCGGGCTGTTGAAACTAATGAACTGGTATTTGCGGTTGGTCCCGCTGGGACGGGAAAAACATACCTGGCAGTAACTTTAGCCGTCCGGGCATTTCTTTCAGAAGAGGTGAATAGAATAGTATTAGTCAGGCCGGCGGTTGAAGCAGGTGAAAACCTGGGATTTCTGCCGGGTGATCTACAAGAAAAAGTAGAACCCTATTTCCGGCCGATTTACGACGCGCTTATGGAAATGATCCCACCGGAAAAATTGCGCAGGTATATTGACCAGAGTGTTATCGAAATAGCTCCATTGGCGTATATGCGAGGACGTACTCTTTCAAACGCTTTTGTGCTGCTAGATGAGGCGCAAAACACAACCGGTGACCAGTTAAAGATGTTCCTGACAAGGCTGGGTACCGGCTCAAGAGCGGTTGTAACCGGTGATTTAACACAGATCGACCTCGCAGATAAAAAGCAGAGTGGATTGTCTGAAGCCTTAAAAATATTACGAGACATACGTGGTATCGGATTTATTACACTTGATCATACCGATGTTGTTCGCCACGCACTGGTGAGAGATATAATCCAGGCTTACGAAGTGAATAATACTGGTACAAAGGGAAAATGAACGAACCAACGGAACAGAAAATCAAAAAGAAGAAAGTAAACTGGTCAGGAACTGTGTTACCGATGGTTTTATGGCTGGTTTTTACAATTGGGACCGTGTTGCTGTTCCCCAGGATCAGCGGTTTTCAATATGCGGATTACGCTGTTGGATCTGTCAGTACCGAAGAAATTATTGCGCCCTTTGATTTTGATATCCTCAAATCTGACGATGAGCTGGAACGCGAACGTTCTTTAGCGATGAATTCAATTGAACCTGTCTTCACTAAAGATGATTCTGTCACCTCAGCACAGGTAAATCGCCTCTCGGGATACCTGGCATCTATGAACGAATTTGTCGCCGGGTTAGACAAGGGAGTGTTTAACCTTGGCCTGGATGCACAGGCTGATAGTGTTTCTATCCTGAAATGGGGTGATTTAGGTGACGAATACAGCATAAACCTCACTCTACCATCATGGATATTTATTCGCAACCTGATGTTCAGTCAGACGAATAATGAGTCCTCGTACCCGGACTATAATCTATTAACAAGGGTGCTTGAAGAGGTTTACGGTTATGGCATCCTGGATCGAAACCGGAGTGAAATTGAAACAGTTTCAGGCCGGATTCGACTGGTTGTAGATGGAGAAGAGAGTCCTGTACAGTTTACTTCAGTTTTTGATATTTCCGAGGCAAGACGGGAAATCCTTGTCCGTCTGAACGAAGCGACCAGTGAGATAAACCAGCAGGAAGCCGATCAGTTTATAAAGATCGGATATGAGCTGCTGGTATCTTTCCTTGAATCCAATATCCTGATGGACGTTCGTGAAACTGAAGCACGTCGTCAAACAGCCATCTCAAGAGTAGCCCTTGTGAAGGGGATAGTTCTCAAAGATGAAAGGATCATTGACTCCAACGAAAGATTTACCCAGGAACATATCAATATCCTGAGATCGATGGAGGTCCACCGGTCAGGAATAATGACTGACCAGGGTTTTCTCAGAAGATCGTTACCGTGGCTGGGGCAGCTCCTGTTGGTAGGTCTTATCTATTTAAGTATCGGGCTTTGGCTGGCAAGATTCCGGAAGGATATATACCAGGATCGAAAACGGTTCCTTCTTTTCCTGGCTCTTGCAGCGATCCACGTCCTTTATTATGGCTTATTGATTCTTCCTGCACAAACCAGTATGTATTTTTATCCTGCGGCATTAGGTGCGATAATAATAACAATCATTTTTGATGCAGGTGCGGCGTTTATATTCAGCGCCGGAATGGCGATCCTCATCGGCGCCTTAACCGGGAACAATTTCTTTTCTGTCCTGACGGCTTTTATCCCTGCGGTACTCAGTGTATATGCTGTGCTACGTGTCAGGACCAGGGTGCAGATAATAAAATCAGCACCATTGATACTCGCTGGGTTCCTTTTGATTATCGTTATCGAGGGTTTACTTCTGAACCAGTGGTCTCCTGAATCCAGGATATTAATGTTCTATGATTCTCTCTACGCGATAGTTAATGCATTTGCCACGCCACTCTTAGCATTGGGTCTTTTGATTTTAATCGAATTTGTCTTTGGGGTAACAAGTGACCTGACACTATTGGAACTTGCAGATTTGAACCGTCCCCTCCTGAAAAGGCTATCACTTGAAGCACCAGGTACATACCATCACAGTATACTTGTAGGTAACCTGGCAGAGGCTGCCGCAGAATCGATAGACGCTAATCCTTTGCTTGTGCGGGCTGGTGCATATTATCATGATATTGGCAAGATGGTACGAAGGGAGTATTTTGTAGAAAACCAGCCTGATACGGTAAATATTCATGATGAGCTCGAACCTGAAGATTCTGCTGCTTTCCTGGCAGGTCATGTGAATGATGGGTTGAAGATTGCCAGGGAATACCATTTACCGCGTTCCATCAGGTCATTTATAACAGAGCATCATGGCACCAGCTTGATGGTTTACTTCTACAACAAAGCACTTGAACAAAATCCCGGCGGTGTAGATGAAAAACTTTTCAGATACCCGGGACCCAAACCTCAATCAAAAGAAACCGGAATCTTAATGCTGGCAGATGCGTCAGAAGCAGCCACCAGGAGCGCGGAAGAACCAAATCCTGAGACAATCAGGGATATTGTCCGGGAAATAGTCATTAATAAATATCGCGACAAGGAACTTGATGAGTGCCCACTTACATTGAGGGATATTCGCCTGACAATCGAAGCGTTTCTGCCGATTCTTGAGGGAATCCATCATCACCGGATAAAATATCCAAAACGTGATGAATTGGAGGATAAGATCAATAATTCCGAGTCTGTTTAAATATATTCTGGATAAAACTAAATGAACTTGTGGCTTGACCTGGAAGAATGGAGTATAAAAGGGGAAGAGGATCTAATTGCCTGGCTTGAAAAAGAGCAGGAACTGGTTAAATATACTGGAAATGTAAACCTTGTATTTACCGGTGATAAAGGTATAGCAAAGCTTAATGAATCGTATCTTGATCATCAGGGTGCAACTGATGTTATAGCTTTTACGCTCGATAAAACTGAAGATGATGAAGTATTCAGAGTCGGTGGGCATGATTCTGATGATGAATGTTCGGGTGAAATATATGTAAACCTGGAGAGAGCGATGTCTCAAGCCAGGGAATATGATGTAACAATGGATGAAGAAATTGCCAGACTGGCTGTCCATGGTGTTTTACACCTGGCAGGTTGGAACGATAGCAATGAAGCAGAAAAACGTGAGATGACAAAACGAGAAGATGACGCCCTGGCACGTATCTTAAAGCGAAAAGACAGATTTCCGTGGGAAGTTGTTCCACCAAAAACACAGGACTAATATAATTGGAATTGAACAACATAGTTGTTAATTTATTAATATTCTTAGTATTATTAATATTGTCAGCGGTATTCTCCGGAAGTGAAACTGCATTTTTCTCCCTGGATAAAACAGCACAACGTTCTTTTCGCTCCAGGGATGGATCTGGTGCCAGGAGAGTAAGTTGGCTGTTGGATCATGCCAAAGAATTGTTGATAACGATCCTCATCGGTAACACGATTGTTAACGTTTCTGCAGTCACGATCGCCGCAATTACTGTAGACATTCTTGCAAGAAACGCCGGATTTAATCCTGCCGTTGCCATGATTCTAAATATCTTTGTCGTCACCTTTTTGTTGATAATTCTTGTAGAAATCAGCCCAAAGGTTCTCGCCTTTAAATACAATGAAACATGGGCGGTAAATGTTTCCGGTTTCATAAAGCTTTGCTATATAATCCTGTTCCCGGTAATGAAGATACTTGTCGTCCTGGTTGACGGTGTAGCAAAGCTATTCGGTGTGGAAGCAACAAAGGTGCTGTTCAACGAAGAGGAGTTGAGAACACTTGCTGAAATCGGGGAGCAGCATGGCGCACTCGAAGAAGAAGAAAGGGAGATGATCAATTCCATTTTCGAGTTTGCTGAAAAAGAAGCTCATGAAGTTATGATTCCTCGCATGGATATGACGACAATCAGCGTGGATGCAACGTTCGAAGAGACCGCAGAGTTAGTCCAGGCAAAAGGACATTCACGGATTCCGGTATTTGAAGAAGATGTTGACCATATAGTTGGTATCCTTTACGCAAAGGACTTAATTGGGAAAACACGTGATAAAGGTTCGATCAGGGAACTTGTAAGGAAGGCATATTTTGTTCCTGAAGGAAAGATGATCAGTGATCTTCTCAGGGAATTTCAGAAGAATAACGTCCATATGGCGATTGTTGTAGACGAGTACGGCGGGACTGAGGGTATTGTCACCCTGGAGGATATCATTGAAGAAATTGTGGGTGAAATACATGATGA
Organism: bacterium; assembly: GCA_028278125.1. The sequence goes on from JANQEY010000199.1 coordinate 6,587, forward strand.
ATATGACCAGGAAGAGGTACTCTACAAAAAACTGGAAAACGGAGACACGCTGATCGCGGCAAAAATGGAAGTTGAAGTTTTTAATGAATACATTGGTGAGAACCTGGTCCCGGAAGAAGATGATTACGAAACAATCGGCGGATTTATATTCGACCTGGCGGGTGAAGTCCCGAAAGAGGGGCAGCATTATCTTCACCAGGGATGGAAGTTTACGGTACTTACGGTTGAAGCTAACAGGGTAGTCAGGGTTAGAATATCTCCACCGGATGACGAAATAGAAAACAGCAGTAACGGTAATAACGATAAGGACAATTCCGCTTAACCGCTCATCTTAATATATCTGCGCAGATTGAATATGTTAAATCGAGAAGCGGGTTGCCGGGTTGCGTAGATCCGGGAGCAAGAACTCGATATCATGAATTATTCCACGGAATTTCGGCAAAAAATTCTACCTTTTGTACGTAAGCCCAACAGGTACACAGGTATTGAACTGAATTGCGTCAAGAAAAAGAATCCTGATGTTACCTGGTCTCTCTGTTTCCCCGATCTATATGAAATAGGCATGTCGCACCTGGGAACGGCAATTTTATATCATTATATAAATAAAAAGTTACCGAATGTAGCTGTTGAAAGATGTTTCCTGCCGGATAACGATGTCAGCACAAGGTTGAGAAATGAAAATATACCACTCTTGACCTTGGAATCAGGGATTGCATTGAAGGATGTTGATATAGTCGGAATAAGTCTCGGTTACGAGATGGCTATGCCTGGAATCCTCGAGCTGCTTGACCTGGGACAGATTCCAATAAAATCAGAAGATAGAACTGACGGTGATCCGATTGTCATTGTTGGTGGTCCGGTAGTTTATAATCCAGAACCGCTGGCAGATTTTGTCGATTGTGTAGTTCCGGGAGATGGAGAGGAAATTTCAATTGAGATTTCTGAAACAATAGTTCGAGCAAAGAAAAAACAACTGTCAAGAGATCAAATCCTTGATGAATTGTCTCGAATAGATGGAATATATTTACCTGGGCGATATGAACTCGTACAACAACTTGATGGATTTCTTGCTGTCAATAAATCAGGTATCGTTGGATTTCCGAAGTCGATCAAAGCGAGAACTTTACTGAGTCTTCTACCGGACCTCTATCCTGATAAACCTTTGGTCCCAATTAATGAAATCGTTCATGACAGGCTGAATATTGAACTGATGCGTGGTTGTTCAAGAGGATGCAGGTTCTGCCATGCCGGTACAGTTTATCGCCCTGTCCGGGAACGAATGGCTGACGAAGTAATAAACCAGGCGATTAATAATATTAAAGCAACCGGGTATGAAGAGATTGGGTTGACATCCTTATCAACATCAGATTACAGCTATCTATCCGAAGTATTAAATGGCCTGAGGAATGCTTTCAGAGGGCAGGCGATCTCGGTTTCATTCCCGTCATTACGTCCTGATTCTTTTACGCCGGAGATGGCGCGTGCTATGCCGGAAGGACGAAAGGGAGGATTAACGTTTGCGCCGGAAGCCGGATCGCAAAGATTAAGAGATGTAATAAATAAAAATTCTGCTGAAGATGATCTGCTATCAGCCTCCAAACTTGCTTTTGAGGAAGGCTGGAACAGTATAAAGCTGTACTTCATGGTCGGATTACCAATTGAAACCTATGATGATCTAGATGGAATTTTCGACCTCAGCTCAAAAGTGGCAAAATTGAGAGCAAGGAAGAGCCAGAAAGTTACTGTATCCCTAAGTCCGTTTGTTCCCAAATCCCATACACCTTTTCAGTGGTACGGACAGGAAAATCCGGGGATCGTTAACGATAAAATTGAGTACTTAAAGAAGAAATTTAAAAACTCACCTGTCAGGTTTACTGCCCACAATCCGGTAAATTCACTATACGAAGGAGCATTAGCGCGGGGAGATCGTCGCCTTGGGGCGGTTATTGAACGGGTTTGGCGAATGGGTGGAACTCTTGAGGCATGGAGTGACCAGTTCAATCCGGAACGTTGGGAGGCGGCATTCAGGGATGAGGGATTAGATCCGGCGACATTTGTTGAGGCAAGGAGAATAGGATCGGATTTACCCTGGTCACATATCACAAAAGGGATCGATGATACTTTCCTGGAGAAAGAGTGGAATGATGCGTTAGAAGCGCAAACGACTGAAGATTGCAGGATTGGGAAATGCCACGCATGTGGCTTGATGAAACTCATACCAAAAGGCGAGAAGGTTTGTAACACCCTGAAGAGTGAAGCCATTAAAGAGTTTAGTACAAAAACTGATATCAAAACTCCGGAAGTAGTATCAACAGTACGTTTACGCTATTCTCGCGGCAATGAATTAAAATGGACCGGACATCTAGATTTTGTACGATTATGGGACAGGTTGATCAGGAGAGCCGGGATTCCAATCGCGTATTCTCAAGGATTTCATCCCCATCCAAGATTGTCGTTCGGACCACCGTTGCCTGTTGGAGTAAGGTCGAATGATGAATTCCTTGATCTTGATATGACTGAAATTGTTGATGCGAAAGAATTTATCAAAATTATCCATGTGTATAGTATCGAGGACCTGGTTCCCCTTGAAGCGGCAGTTTTTACAAAATCACCTGGTTCTCTGGTTTCCGCAATTGAAAGATACGATTACCATATCTTGGGTGAAATTTCTGACACTCACATGCAAAATATCACAGAATGGATGATGAACAGCAGTTATTTTGTTAAGAGGATAAAGAAAAAACGTACTCGTGAGATTGATATCAGGCCTTTTGTTAAAAGCGTTGAAGAGCTCGAACCCGGGAAATTATATTTACAACTTCGTTCCGTTAACGGGGCAACGGCAAGGTTAAATGAACTATTTCAAGCTTTCGGGATGGAAAATGAAAAATATCTTGATGTTGTCCGTGATTCGGTGTATATATCAGCAAACGGTGAATGGACAGATCCAATTAAGATGGCGATCCGAGCCCAGGAACCATTGTCAACTGTGAACTGTTAATGAAACAAGAACTTATAATAAACTCTGCCACCACTGAGACAAGAATCGCGCTTCTTGAAGACGAACAGGTCGCCGAGATTTTTGTCGAGAGACCCGAGCACGAAAGGAATGTGGGAGACATTTACAAAGGGCGAGTACGTAAAGTTCTTGTTGGAATGTCGGCATCTTTTATTGACATCGGGTGGGAGCAGGACGGTTTCCTGCATTTTAATGATGCGGGCAATTTCTGGCAGTACAATGATGAGCTTGATGATCAGCATTTGAATGGCAAACCAACCATTAACCTGCACAATGGACAAGAAATCTTTGTCCAGATTATCAAAGAACCGATCAGCGGCAAAGGCCCGCGTGTAACCAGTGAGATTTCATTGCCGGGGCGGTTTGTTGTCCTGGTTCCCAATGTGACTACTATCGGTGTCAGCAGAAAAATCCTCGATCCGCGTGAGAAAAGAAGGCTTAAGAGTTTAGTTAAACAACTTAAACCGCCGGGCTGTGGTCTGATTGTCAGGACGGTTGCACAGGCAAAAGACGAACAGACCTTAAAAAAAGATATAGATATGCTGGAATCACTCTGGCGAAAGATTGAGCGCAGGGCAGAGCGGATGCAGCCACCATCGCTGGTTTATAAAGAGGTATCATTGGCCAGCAGTGTCATCAGGGACCTGTTTACGCCGGATATTGATCGTCTTGTTGTTGATTCTCGGAGACTTTACAAGGAAATCCGTAATTACCTTGAAACTGTCGCACCGGTTCTCAACGAACGTGTGGAATTATATCGTGATCCGGAACCGATCTTCGATAAATTCCATATTGAATCTGAGATTGAAAAGGGGATTCGTCGGAAAGTATGGCTCGAGGGTGGAGGATATATCATCATCGAACATACGGAAGCGATGGTTACAATTGATGTTAACTCAGGTAAATACCATGGCAGGAAGAATCATGAAGAAAACAGCCTGCAGATTAACCTGAGAGCTGCACGTGAGATATGTCGTCAGCTTCGTTTACGGGATATCGGCGGAATTATCGTTATTGACTTTATCGATATGTTCGAGGAGAAAAACCGTAAAAAAGTATATGACGAGATCAAAAAAGACCTAAAAAAAGACAGGGCGAAAGCTGATGTAACTCCTATAGGCTCATTCGGCCTGCTTGTGATGACCCGCCAGAGAATTAAACCTTCATTACTCTTTACTTTTAAGGAACCCTGCCCAGCCTGTCGCGGAACCGGCATGATTGCTTCGAAGGAGACTGTTGTTACCGAAATCGAACGGTGGATTTCAAGATTTAAACAGCGTTCGAACGAACGGCGGATAAAACTTGAGGTGCATCCTGAGATTTACGAGTTTCTGAAAGAAGATGGTTTCAAGAACAAAATCAACAGGATAATGATGCGGCAGCGTGTACTAATCAGGCTTGTTCCAAAATCATCTGTTTCCCCCAGTGAATTCCGAGCTTACAGCATCAGGCGAAAGACTGAAGTAACTGACTTATATAAGTTTTAGGGAGTACTGAAAAGTTAGTTAAACCTTGACACGATCATTCCCATGAGTTAACTTCTAAAGGTTAGGCATACCTACATGTATGCTTATTATTTTTTATCATTTGTAATGAGTAAAAATTTCACTTGTAATTGGTTTTAATCCTTTCTTTAACGATTTGATCCCGGAGGTTTGGATGTCTCCTCATAAGCATAGGCGACGTGATCTTAGTCCCAACATGGAAGACTATCTGGAAACAATTTATTTGCAGGATATGGACGGTAGTGTGGCAAAAGTCAAAAGTATTGCCGATGCTATGGGTGTTTCTAAACCGTCAGTAACAGAAGCTCTATCGGTTCTTCAGGATAGAGGTTTTGTTTCTCATCAGAAATATGGTGACATTGAGTTAACGGATCGTGGCCGTAACGCAGCCAGCCAGATATATTTCAGACATAAACTGTTTTTTGAATTTTTCCGTGATGTGCTTGGTGTTCCTGAAGAAACGGCTGAAGATGATGCCTGCAAGGTGGAACATATCGTAAGTGAAACTACGGTAACACACTTTTTCAAACTAATGGAGTTCCTGGAGAACCAGAAAAAGGACAGCGGCCCTTATGCCATGTTTTCGGAATCGCTTATAAAAGAGATGACTTCAAAATAAATAAAAAATCCCGGGTTATCCCGGGATTTTTAGTTCATATATGTTTATATCTTACATTTGACCACGTATTGCGCCGATCATTTTACGATATCGTAATCCCAATACTTTTGAAGCAGCCGAGAAGTGAATCTGGTTAGTTGCCATTTGCGCCATCTGTTTTTCAACGTCTACATTATTGATACCATTAAACTTTTCAGGTGTTTCATCTTCATTAACTTCTCCCCGAACCTTATCCAGCTGTCTCAACCCACCTCGTACCGGCATATGGTTATCGTGGGTTCTAGATAATCCACGGCTTTGCCTGTCGAGTGCCTTTTTGAGGTCTTCTTCAAAATCTACTTTCTGAGCCTGGTATTCGGGTGTTTCCGAGTTCGCAACATTTGATGATATAACCTTATGTCGCAGAGAATAGGCATCCAATGCTTTCTTTAAAGATATTATTCCATCCATCCGACGGAAGAGAAATTCATGTAGAACATTATCAGGCATTTTTCTATCCGGTAAACCAAACCATTATTGTCCTCTGTAATGAGAAGCAATATTTATGCCCTGCCTTAATCAACTTTAAATTTATGTAAGACGTATAAAAATAATTAAATAGGCGATATGTCTGATTGATAAAACTAACACGGCAGGTAAGAACTAACACACCACGGAAAATATTTACCCATGTCTGATCTGTGATTAATTTTACCCTCTAGCAGAAAAGTATGTATGAAGTAACACAACAAGGTAGACACGCTATCGATCATCGTCGTATTTTTGTCAATCCATTAATTTAACGCTATTGAGGAAAATATGAGTTTGGGTAGAATAGTAAATGTCACTATGGATAACCTGGATGAATATGGATTTTATTGCACTTCCAATCCAAAGTATGATGGTTACCAGGCGAAGAAAAAATGGTTTAAAGAAAACTTGAATAAAAGCCTGGTTCTGAAACAGATGATCCTCGAAGATGGTAAGGCGGCCGGCTTTATAGAGTATATAGATGGAGAAAACGCGTGGCGTCCCGTTATTGCTGAAGGTTACCTGTTTATCCATTGTATTATGGTTGGTTCCAAGTCAAACAGAAACCAGGATGTGGCGTCAGGCTTGATCCAGGACTGCATCGACGATGCCCGCAATCGAGGTAAAAACGGTGTGGTTGTCATGACCAGCGATGGAACATGGATTGCGGACAAACGGGTGTTCCTGAAAAATGGATTTGAGGTTATCGCAGAAAAAGAACGGTATGAACTTCTTCTATATGCGATAAACGAAACCGATAAGCCATCATTCCTGGACTGGGAGAAAAACAGGGATGGATATAAAGGCTGGAATATGCTGATAGCTCATCAGTGCCCAATGCAATACCGTGCAATGGAGGATCTCCCGATGATGGCAAAAGACAATAACATCCGGTTAAAGATAAAAGAGCTGAAGAAATCTGAAGAAGCCAGGAATTCGCCTGCAGGATTTGGAGTAATGACAATTCTGAAAGATGAAGAAGTTGTAGCGGATCATTATGTCAGCAAGACCCGCTTTAGAAACATTATCCAGAAAAAGAAATAACTGCGAGTTAGAGAATATTCACCTTATGTGGACTATTTTTTCCCTTACAGGATTTCCAGAATTGCTCTTCAATTCTATAAAGTATAACCCACTCGATAGTTGATTATTGTCGAGGATTAATTCACTGTATCCAGGTTCAAGTGTTCCTGAAAATAAAGTCCCGACTTTGCGTCCAAGAATGTCGTATAGAGTAATTAAAATATCGGATTTCTGCACAAGCGACAATCTTACTATAACCTGCGAATTGAATGGATTTGGATATATATCGAATAGGTTGATACTTGAAGGCAGATTGCCCAATTCTTCGCTAATGTCATTGATTTCGTGTGGTTCGATATAAAATTGGAACGGTTCATCACATCCGGTTGTATCGATCCCACTGATTGCATTGACACTCCATTCTGATCTCAGATAATGAAACCAGGTTATGTCACCGAGACTGTCTGCAAGATTGATGGTCAGTGATTCTGCAATAAAATCTTGATAATATTCTTCGATAATAAATTCCGTTGAATCGGAAACCCGTAAAAAGAAATTGTAGCTGACAGTATCATCTTCGTTTGGATCAACTGACCCAGTCCAGCTAAAATGCACGTCATATAATTCATCAATTGATAACGTATCCCCGTTTGCCGGGGTTAATAATTCAAAATTACCGGGAGGAAGTTGAGGATTTTCAAAACTATCCAGGAATTCCCTGTGACTGTTGGAAAATTCCAGGTCATTATCAACATCCCAGTTTATGGACCAAGTCATCAAGCCTCTGAAAGCCGGGAAACCATCGGGATTAGATAGGTTATAACTTCCACCAAATCCCTCTCCCGTTACCAAATATGTAACAGCTTCATGAACAATGTCCGGTTCACTATATCCTGAGCCTGCAGCCAGGGGGGAGGCAGGTAATCCTATTAAAACCTGCGCTTCATCAAGGGGATCAAAGAAAATTGGATCAAAATTGGCATTTACGTTAAATCCGGCAAGCAGCATATCTGCCATCGCGACATGAAAATCAGCAGTGGCAGGATCATAGACTAATCCATCTCTCCCGAACATCGAACCGGTATTGTAATGCTGGACATGGATATAAGTAAGTTGATCCCGAAAAGCATGAATTACAGGCAGATACGCACCCCATACACTCGAATAAGCGCTATATCCACCCTGGACATATGCAGTTTCAGGTGCAGCTGTAAGGATAAGATCTTCCGGATAGGTGTCCAGTAATTGTTGTACAGCATCGATAAAATAAACTATCAGGTCTGATGTTGGATCCCTGAAATCAGTATCGCCGACCTCCAACATCAGCGATGATGCTTCAAGGTCAATATCGATTCCGTCAAAGTTATAGTAATCAATCAATTCAGTCATTGATGAGACAAAATCTTCAACATCACTCGAATCTGCAACATTCACTATCGCAGTGGCGCCACCAAGTGATATCAATACTTTTTTACCCAAATCCTGCAGGGTAGCAATATCATCCAGAAAATCCTGTTCCTCAGGATAGATTGAAATATCAGGCGAAAACTGCATATCAGCGCCAAACTGTTCCGATGGGACAGCAAATGCAATGTTTATAACATCATATGCTTCAGGAATTTCAGTTAAGAGGAGGGAATTCGGTGAATTCGCCCAGTTGTGCCAATAACCTACTATCAATCTTGATGGTAGTTCCTGGGCAAATGAACTAGAAAAAATGAGACTCAAAACTATAATCAAAAATTGTACACGGTGCGAGTTGGATTTCTCTGAAGTATGTTTCACGATCAATATTCCTTAACGGTAAAAAATAGGAAACGAATCATTGACATTATACACGGATTCAATATTGAACAATTTATCATCAAATCCAATACCACGAGTTAATTCCGGATATCTTTGGGATTATATTACCAACTCTGAATTTAGCTGAAAGGAAAAATGATGGAGCTTCAGAAAATTCCAACAAGTTCGCCGTTTGGAAAGATTTACGGGTATTCTCGTGCGGTTCGAAAAGGTCCATTTGTATATGTTTCCGGTACTATGGCAGCGAATGAAAAAGGAGAGAAGCAGGGTGAGAACTCTTATGAGGAATCTGTATATATCCTCGAAATAATTAAGAGGGCTTTGAATGAAGTCGGCGCAGCTTTGAATGATGTCGTAAGAACTCGGGTATATATCACAGATATTTCTACTGTTGAGCTAGTGGCAAAGGCTCATAGCGAGTTCTTCGGTACTGTTCAACCGGCTGCAACGCTAATTCAGATAACAAGTTTAATCTCACCCGGATTTACAGTTGAAATCGAAGCAGACGCGATTGTCTCAGATGAATAAGAACGGTATACTGATGTTTCAATTCTAACGTGGGTCACATCATTTACAGCTTAAGTCGATGAATATTCCGAACCAGTCAAAAACAATACCTGAACAACCGCAAGGCTGGATATTCGATAATCTGCCTGCATTAGTCGAGAAGGTATCTCCTCTGATAGTTAAGACTTGGGGGAGAACCTTAAAGATCAAGTTTAACGGCCTGGAGAATATCAGGAATGCACGAAAGGCTGGAGGGTTCCTTTTCGCCATGTGGCATGGGAATCTCCTGGTACCGATTTATTCACATCGATACCGGGGACTATATACACTGGTCAGCCCGGTCTGGGAGGGCGAACTGATCGCCAGCGGATTAAAAGGATTGGGCTATAACCTGGTAAGAGCCTCGAGTGGGTATGATCGTATTCACGGAATCAGGCAGAGTGTGAAGATTGTTCGCGATGGGAAACCACTGGTTATTATTATTGATGGGCCTGAGGGACCAAGAAGAGAGGTCAAGCAGGGTATTATTGCAATAGCGGCAATTTCAGGAAAACCGATCATCCCTGTCTATTCAACAGGTTCTCCGGGATTCAATCTGCCATCATGGGATAAACAGGAGATAGTTTTACCATTTTCAAAGTCGATAATCAATTTTGGTGTACCCATATATATTGAAAAACAGAAAGGATCATTTGACGTTCCTAAATGGCAGGAAGTTATTAAAAATAAAATGGGTGACCTTGAGATCAGCACCAATAAACTGTTGGAATCCTGGATGGATATATAGTTGGAGAATATGTTGGTTTTTCACCGCATCTTTTTAGGGTGGCATGAAAATGAAAGTTGAGCTCGAAGAATTTTTAAACCATATCAAACTTGAAAGGACTTTTAGTGATAATACTGTCCAGGCATACAGGCGTGACCTGAAAAGATATATCGAGTATCTATCAGAAAATAATTTCCACGATTTCGATAAAATTGAGCGCGAGGATATTACCAGCTACCTGGGTTTGTTAAGAGATTTAGGGCTAGCAGGAAGTTCAGTTGCCAGGTCGATAAGCGCAATAAAGCATTTCCACAAGTTCCTCGTACGTGAAGACCTTGCTGATTCCAATCCCACGGAACTGATTAGATCCCCGCGAAGAACTCGTAAACTTCCAGAATATTTATCCCTGGAAGACGCTCAAACACTGGTGGAAGCTCCTGATACAAATTCGGCAACCGGTACAAGGGACAGGGCTATGATGGAGCTTCTCTGGGCGTGTGGTTTGAGAGTCACAGAACTTGTGACATTAAAACTAAGGGATGGTTTCTGGAAAGATGGCTTTATCAGGGTATTTGGTAAAGGTTCAAAGGAAAGGCTTGTTCCGGTGGGTGAGAGTGCTGTTTACTGGATAGAAGATCGGTATCTGAGAGATGGGATCAGGGCATCATTGGCTCGAGATTATGGTAAACATGATGAGTATATCTTCCTGTCAATTCGGGGGAGACCATTAACACGAGATGCCGTTTATAAAATTATCAGGAATTATGCCAGCCAGCTAAAGCTTAACACACACGTAACTCCCCATGTTTTTCGCCATACCTTCGCCACTCACCTGATCGATGCAGGGGCTGATTTGAGGGCAGTACAGGAGATGCTCGGTCATGCGGATATCTCAACTACACAGATATATACACATCTGGAGAGTGATTTTATCCGGGAAGTGCACCAGCGTTTTCATCCTAGAGCTTAATATTTTACAGCCTTAATTATTCAGCAATAAATGAAGGTTTCCAATGGGAAGAATCAGATTGCTGAAAAAGTGAGCAAGCTTGTCATTCCAGACTTGATCTGGAATCCAGTGTCGTTCGTTATTATTGATATAGTATAAAAATATTAGATTCAATTTGGGCTGTTTTCTGTATTACGAACTATCTCAATAGCCCAAGGCTTCCAATGGAAGCTTAAGAAAAGTTCGATTCTATTTTATTAACACAATCCGCTTCATATCCGACCAGTTTTCCGCTGAAACATTCACATAATAAACTCCGGTCGCGAAATCTTTCGCATTCCAGTGAAGATTGTGCACGCCTGCCTGTAATTGTTTTGACCCAGACTGCCTGATTCTACGGCCAATTGAGTTATAAATTTCAACGTCGACCGCGCTGGAAAAAGGAAGGTGCAGTGTCAGGGAGATCTCCGAGTTGAAAGGATTCGGAAATGCCTCAAACTTAAAATCCCCAGGTATCACGGATATCTCATTTACCGATGTTAATCCTTCGATTTCCCAGGTTATATCATCCTGTAACAGAAATGTATCAGCTGCTACACCCTGGATTGTAATATTGACCGCGTCCGTTTGTATTGTATAGTCAAATTCCTGCTGTTCTACAACCCAATCACCCTGTTCGTCGGATATGTTGTAAAAATAATTAATTGGTCCCATCTCCGGATCTTCAGCGATCATTGAAAAGTTAATCTGGGTTCCAACGGGTTCAGATATCTGCGGTTCTTCAGGCAGATGTGTACCAATCTCTGGTGCCTGGTTGATAACTGTTACATACCAATGGACTGAGACTGAATTTTCTGCGTCATCAGTAACAGTTCCCACAACTTCCCAATCGAATCCATTTTCGAAAACGATATTGGCCGTGGAATCATTGGAAACAGTTTCACCATTTATAGTGAACTCATATGTCAATGTTGAATCACCTTCAGGATCATCCGCAGTTATCGTGAATTGCCGTTCATCACCCCATAAAACATCCAGAAGAGTATCCTGGGGCTCAAATGAAATAATTACAGGTGGTTCGTTGGCTTCCGGATCCCAGAGGGGAAGGTAGGTAACCTCTCCCAGAGTGCCATCATCAGGATTATGGAATATTCCATCCTCTACGTCATCGACATCAGTACTTCCCCACCAGTTGTTCTGGGCTAAAGCCGGGTCGGGTGAATTATTGTAAAAGTTGTAAACTTCGTCATTGTTACCATTATCATAGAGAAAATTACGTCCCTGCTCGTCTTCAATTTCAGATTCATTATCTCCCAGCAGGATTGTACCGGGATCGTTCGGAGGATAAACCGTAATTCCCCAGTGATTACCTGTTATGGTATTTCTTGCTGCTGTTACATGTGCCCCGTATTGAACTGTAATCCCCGATCCGCTGACCATTGGATTCGGATGGATATTGTTGTTAAGGAATTCGCTGTCTGTTACAAGGACTTCAACTCCATCACCATTTGCTATCATCCCATAACTCAAGTTCTCGACTGTAGTCCTGCGGATGGTAACATCAGCGCCTGTTCCGAGAAAGTTCCAGATAGAAATTCCACCATGGGGATCGCCAACTTCTCCGCTGATATGGCAGTCTTCAATCAAAGCTGTATTGAATCCCTGTGTTCCAATACTGATGGGATTTTTCGGGCTTGTCCCTTCGAGATTACAATTCAAAAAAGTGCAGTTTCGCAAGGTCAGATTTGCGTCAAGGTTTATTTCAACAGTCCATTGATGATTATCATGGAAAAGACAATTTTCAACAGTCCCGCTGCCACCGAGCGTATTAACTGCATAACGATCCCAGTTTGTAATTCGGCAACCATTCATGTCGATTGAACCATCTGAGACTTTCACCGCTGAACGTCCCCCGATATCTCCTGTATAACCGCCACCTTCGTAAATTACCTGGGTTAGGATCGCTTCACCACCCTCTTCAACTTTAATTCCACCTGGTCCATCAACCTCGTCACCCGAAAGAATTACCGAATCTACTAAGACTGAATCCAGAGAACCGACAATCAGCATACCGTAAACCAGGAAATCCGGATCATCATCATGCGATGAATAAAAATCATCATCTATTAAAACAGTATCTGATTCCGAAATTTCCAGTTCTTCCGTACTCTCGTAACGATTGGCGTCGAAACTCCAGGTGATAATGCCATCTGAATTGTTCACCAGGCTGTCCGCGTTCCAGAAAACACCTGTACCGGGTGTAGTAAATGCGAATAGGCAGTTGGTAAAAACGATATGCAGCACAAGGAGAATTAAGGAACGAAAACCGTTTTTATAATCCATGATCTAATCCTTTAAAGTGAGTATGATTTGACAATTAACTTTGCTTAAAATACCGAATGTTACGCTGTCCGGCAATAATTTGCCTGAGCCGCATCCTGTGGAAATGTTTTCACCCTCTTTGTACATTCAAATATGGTTAATCGAATTGGTATTCGTCACGCTGGTGGAGGGAAACAGGCAAAAAAACTGCTGAATGATATTTTCCTCTCAAAATTCAGATCCATTTCTTTGCAAAAATTAACTGACGCGACTGTGGTCTCTCTTCCTTCAAACGGTAGAATGGCAATTACGGCGCAGTGTTGCGATGTTAATCCTCCCTTTTTTCCCGGTGGTGATATTGGACGGCTGACAGTTTTCAGGGCTGTAAACAATCTTGTTGTACAGGGTGCATCACCACGCTATGCCGCTGTTTCATTTATTATCCATGATGGATTCTTGGTTGAGGATCTCGAAAAAATTGTATCATCAATCGCCTACGCTGCATCCCAGGCGACAATTGAAATAGTTGCCGGGGATACCAGGATCATTGAGAACAGCGGACAACAGGGTATCTATATCAACGTAACGGCAATTGGGATTGTAACTGATGAGACTGATCCCCTGAAGAGAAAGATCATGGAAGGGGACCTGGTTATTGTCAACAACTACCTGGCGGAACATGGTTCAGCAGTTCACGTAGCGAGACGGGGAGATGCAAGCCAAAACCTGGAGAGCGATCTACGGTCGCTGCATCAACTTGCGCGTATATCCATGGGTTTTAAAGGTGTAAGAAGGTTAAAAGATGTGAGCAGAGGTGGACTGGCCGGTGCCCTGATAAACATTGCCGAACAGAACCGTGTGAACCTGGAAATCGGTAAAAAACTATTGCCTGTCAGGCGTGAGGTGAAGAGATATTGCATGTCGAATGGAATCGATCCGCTTTATGTCCCTTCAGCCGGTGTGTTGATAACAATTGCCGAGCCTTCAGTCTCTGAAGATTTACTGTTTGAATGGAAACGGGTAAAGGGTGGCGAGAACGCCTCGATTATCGGTATGGTAAAAGCATTGCCCCAATGCGAGGTTACCCTGCGAGAGAGTGAGAAAAGGAAATCGAAATTAGAACTGAAGAACATGCCCGATTTTATCCAGGTTGGATAATCCTTGAAGTTTCGCCTTCCTCTAAAGACATTCAATATAATATGTTTTGATCACGACTTACTTTTTTGTATGTTTGTTCGTTATAAAAGTAGACTTTTAAATCGATTATTGATACGGGACCATAAAACCTGCAGGGAGGATTTACATGACCCAGTATAAGGATGCTATTGACGCAAAAAAGAGAAGAAATACATACCTGATAATAGCTGCAGTTATAGTTTTATTTATTGTTACAGTACTTGTAATGAAAGCTGTGTTCCAGAGTGACCTAGACCATCTTCGCGCGGCAGAAGCTAAATTAGCGATGCAGGATATCTGGGTTGCTGCTAATAAATATGAATTCCAACAGGGTGAGTGGCCGTTTAACCTTCATGATTTAGAAGAGGTCGGCTTGTGGAATGTAAACGAAATTGACGACAAGGTTTACAACGAATGGACATTCTATCTGCTGGGATCAAAAACCATTCGCGCAATTTCTACATATGAAATGCCCGGTGGTAAAGGAATGATTGTTAATTACAGCATTACTACCGATATGTTTTCAGGCTACGGCTGCCCTGAAGAGGGAGAACTGGGTAATTTCGAAGAGCTGCTTGAATAAAACTAAGACTGGATAAGAATATTTAAGTTTTAAACGGGATATCGCTTAGGAGCGATATCCCGTTTTATCATGAAAACATAATATCCGGAAATGAATCTAAACTTAAATGGAAACTGGATAACAAATGAGTGAGCTATGAATCAGAGAATTGATAAAGATATGGACCTGGAAGATGTTGCATCAAACATTCCCAAGGCTATTGGTTTATTGACCAGGAAAGGAATTGTCTGCATTCAGTGTGGGACACCACTCTGGATGACAGTGGAAGAGGCTGTTAAGAGTGCCGGCTACAAGGATGTAGATTCTATAATTGAGGAAATCAACCGGTCACTGGAAGACTAGGTTTTCATTGATAAGACTCTATATTATTACGCATTGTATTTGTTTGATCTTCATTATTCCTTTAAGAGAAGTATACTTTGTTCCCCATTTCACATTCCTAAGCTATAATTATTAATTGTTTGTAACTAACTATTCGAACTCCAAGGCTTAAAAGATTTTATTGCTTCCTCTGACAATAGTATCTACCTTTATTAGGTAAACCTACCAGCGAGGGATTAATGAAAGTAGGCACTCTTTCAGAGAGTCTTGAGGACTACCTGGAAATTATTTTCCGGCTCCTGTTATCAAATAAGGTAGCCAGAGTGCGTGATATTGCCAGGGCGAAAGATGTTAAAACATCCAGTGTAACATCTGCCATGCAGAGGCTTGCCAAGGAAGGCCTTGTTGACTACCAGGCAAGGGAGTATGTAGATCTTACGGATAAAGGCCGTGAGCTGGCTTTCAGGTTGAACCAGCGGCATGATTTCCTTAAGAAGTTTTTCGTTGAATTTCTCCAGGTAGATCCTGAAGTAGCCGAAGAAGATGCATGTTCAGTAGAACACTCAATCAGCATTGATACACTCGACCGGCTTACATCTTTCAGCGAGTTTATGACCTACTGTCCCAAAGTTGACATAAACCTGATAACGGATTTCCGGGATTACTGGCTGGCACAATCGGAGTTGGATCGTGGCGATTTTGTCCAGGAATACGGATTGTGGCAAAAAAAGGAAGAGTTGATTGAAAAGTTTGGAGTCTGTTCACTGACTGATCTTAAACCGGGAGAGGGTGGTGTTGTCGCCCGGATTGTCGCGAATCCCGATGACCGAAAAAAAATGATCCAGAGTGGATTTTTACCTGCATCTAGAATAAAAGTTCTGCAAAAACAGAATGGTAAAATACAAGTGGATTTATCAGGAATTGAAAAGGAATTAACAGCTAAGGAAGCCAAATCTGTATATGTCTGGGCTGACCAGGAAACTCTGGACAAAGTTATTTCGAATGTGGAACTGCAGGATCAACTGTTGGCTGACCTTGATCCGGGAAAAAGATTCAGGATCAAAAAAGTTGTCGCCAAAGGTGAAATCAGGCAGCGGTTAATCGACATGGGATTTATTAAGGGTGCTGAAGGGAAATTGATTCGAGAAGCCCTCCTGCGTGATCCGATTGAGCTTGAGATGGAAGGATATTTTCTTTCTCTTCGTCGAGCAGAAGCACGAGATATAATCGTTGAGGAAATAAATGGTTGAAACGAAAAAACGTGCGGGGGGCAGGTTAAATAGAATTCTGAACGGATTTAAAGATAATCAATCTGATGATAAAACGGGCAAAAAGGTAATTAGGGTTGCGTTTGCCGGTAATCCCAATGCCGGGAAAACAAGCCTTTTTAATAATATTACAGGCCAGAGACAACACATCGGGAACTATCCAGGCGTAACTGTCGAGAAAAAGACCGGGTACTCTGAACATAAAGGATTCAGAATAGAAATTGTTGATTTACCGGGGACTTACTCACTGACTGCTTATTCACCAGAAGAGATTGTTACCAGGGATTATATTCTAAACGACAGTCCTGATATAGTTGTTGATATAATCGACTCAACAAATCTTGAGAGAAACCTGTTTCTCTGCCTTCAGTTCCGTGAACTTGGTGTTCCTGTTATTGGTGCCCTGAATATGTCCGATGAGGCAGAAAATATCGGCATCAATATCGATGTGGATCATCTATCACGAATACTGGATATCCCATTTGTTAAAACCGTCGGTCATAAAGGTTCTGGCATCGAGACATTACTTGACCTGGTTGTAAGCACTCATCAGAACAATGAATCAAAAAGTAAACGTGTTCTCAATTACGGCCGTGAAATTGAAGGCCAGCTTGAAAAACTCTCCGCCGTACTGAGTGAAGATCCGGAATTTACAAATATTTTTCCACTTCGATGGATAGCAATAAAGCTGATTGAAAATGACCAGGATGTTATTGAGAAACTTAAAAAACAGCATAAACTGGCGGAACTGGTGCTACGACGAGTAAATGAATCGCAGCAGTGGATACAGAAACATTTTCGTGAAGAGCCAAATACTGTTGTAGCAGAGCAGCGGTATGCCTATATCCATGGTGCCGTCCGGGAGACAGTTAAAAAAACAGGTAAACTGAGCAGGAGAACTTTTACAGAACAACTGGATAAGATTGTCCTCAATCGATTTGCAGGAATGTTCATATTTTTCCTGATGATGTTCCTGGTTTACCAGGTAACATTTTCACTTGGTAACCCGTTGAGTGACCTCATTGATACCGGGTTCAGTAACCTGGGAAGTTTTATCGGTTCCGTCATGCCTGAAGGAGCCGCCCGTGACCTGATAGTTGATGGAATAATCGGTGGTGTAGGTGGTGTCCTGGTATTTCTGCCGATTGTACTTCTCCTGTTTCTCAGCTTGTCGTTCCTGGAAGATTCCGGCTACATGGCCAGGGCAGCGTTTGTAATGGATAAGTTTTTCCACATGTTTGGCATGCATGGAAGAAGTTTTATCCCGTTCATGATAGCAACAGGTTGCGCGGTACCTGCTGTTATGAGTGCCAGGACGCTGGTTAATCCAAGGGATAGGAAAATTACTATCCTCGTTACCCCGATAATGATGTGCGGCGCAAAATCACCGGTTATAGCAATGTTGACGGCTGCGTTTTTCCCAAAAAATGCAGGGCTGGTATTCTGGCTGGTCTGGTTAACCGGGTGGATGATTGCGTTTATCATGGCGTATATCTTCCGTAAGACACTGTTTAAAGGTGATGCGGCACCATTTGTAATGGAATTACCTCCATACAGGTTTCCTACCCTTCGCGGAATAATAAGCCATATGTGGGATAAGGGTTCGATGTACCTGAGAAAAGCCGGAACTATAATCCTGGCGGTTAGTATTGTTATCTGGTTCTTTCTTTATTATCCCAAACCTGCAGAATATTCCATCGACTATGATGCGGAAATACAGAAAATCAGTGATCAATTCACGAGCAGTCTGATAGATGAAGACGGCAGCTCGATACAGGAAAATGATCCAGTGATTTTAAGCGGCCTGGAAGCTGAACGGGATGAATTGATTGCGCAACTCGAAAATCAAAAAGCTTCTGAGGAGATAGAAGCCAGTATAGGTGGGCGGATTGGTAAGGCAATTGAACCGGTGTTCAAGACAGCTGGATTTGATTGGCGGATCGGTGTCAGTCTCTTTGCTGGATTTGCGGCGAAAGAGGTTATTGTAGCTACCATGGGTATCGTTTACGGAATAGCGGATGAAGGTGAGGAATCCGTTTCATTACGAGAGAGGATCTCTTTAGATCCGGCTTACAATCCGGCGATGGCACTGGCAATGATGTTTTTCGTACTGATTTATATCCCCTGCATGGCAGTACTGGCAGTTGTTAAGAAAGAGCTGGGTGGTTGGCGCTGGCCGATTTTTGTTGCTGTGTACACCCTGGCTGTGGCCTGGGGTGTGGCAACAGGTGTTTATCACCTGGCATCACTGTTCGGACTTGGAGCATAAAATAGAAGGTCATTATGGGTTTTAGCGGAACAAATAAATCGGAGTTCGCAAACCGGTTATCGTTATTTCAAGAATCTTTGCAGAAACTGGAGCTGGATGGCGCGATTTTAATGCAGCGAGTTGACCTGGTGTATTATACAGGCTCTGTTTATCAGGGTGCCCTGCTTGTTCCAGCATCGGGTGAATCCAGGTTATATACCTGGCGAGGGCAGGGCAGAATTACCGACATCTGTCCAGTTGAACCTGTAGCAATAAAGGGAATCGGCAAACTTCAACAAACTCTGGCATGCTCTGAATATTCTAAATGGAGAAAAATAGGCTACGAAGCCGATGTTCTACCTGTAAACATGTTCGAACGGTTTATTAAGAATGTCTGGATTGACAAGGATTTTACAGATATTTCAATGCAGATCAGAAGACAGAGATCTGTTAAAACTGAGTACGAGCAGCAGTTATTGCGGGAAAGTGGAAAGATTCTGGCAGACGGATTCAAGGCGGTTCCAGGCATTATCAAACCGGGAATGCCGGAATTTGAAGTCCAACTTCTGATGGAACTCGAGATGGCCAAGGCCGGTGATCAGGGTATTGTAAGGTCAAGAGCTTTTAATACGGAAGCGGACGGTGTAGTGGCATATGGACATTCAGCAGCAACTGACTCCGCGTTTGATGGGCCGTTGTCACAACCTGGAAGAAGTCCAATTGTGCCGGTTAAGGCGGGGAAGGAACTGATCGGAAGAGAGTATCCGACAATTGTTGATGTAACCGCAGGTGTAGATGGTTATATGACAGATATGACCCGGGTTTTCGCTTATAAAGGGATAGACAACCGTTTTATTGAAGCCCATGACTTATGTGTTGAAATACAGGAAGAGACAATCTCAAAGATGGTTCCGGGGGCTATTCCCGAGGATATCTATAATGCTGCTGTTGAAAAAGCCAATAAAGCCGGATTTGGTGATGTATTCATGAACAGTGGCGATAACAGGGTACGATTTATTGGTCACGGTGTAGGCCTGGAGCTCGATGAAATTCCCATTATTGCGAACAGATTCAAAGAGCCTCTAGTCGAGAACATGGTAGTTGCCATTGAGCCGAAAGTAATTTTCGATGATGGGGCAGTCGGGGTAGAGGATACCCTGATAGTCAAAGAAGGTGGGGCGGAGGTTTTAACAAAACATCCGCTGGGAATAGTGTTCCTTGACTAAAATCCAGTGTTAAATATTTACATATCCATCAAATACTTTTTCAGCTTCACCTTCCAGCATTGCGCTGGACCAGTCATTCCCGATGGTGACATATAAATCCCCACCAGGCATGCGCACGTGGACTCTTTGGTCGAACTCGAACCGGTTTTCTGCAATTCCAACGGCAACTGCGGCGACAGCGCCGCTTCCACAGGCCAGGGTAGGACCAACACCTCGTTCCCAGACAACCAGTCCAACTGCATCGGGTGATTCTTTCCTGGCAAATCCAACATTTACACCCTCGGGAAACAACTCTTCATGGATTTCAAGCCTGTGACCGATTGAATGGATCTCATCACCTTCCCACATTTCATTGTTATAAATGACAAAATGTGGATTTCCGATTCCAACCGCTGATCCGGTGACAGTATAGTTTAATCCGGGAACAGATATTGTTTTCCTGATCGCGTTCTCGGTACTTACGATGCCCGCATCGTTGGGATTAAATGAGGGATTAGGCATCATCACCTGGATTGTGTTATTGTCGGTAAACCTACTGTGTACAGGACCGGCACCGGTAAGGATTGTCACCTCATCCCGGCTACGGACATCCTCGCCCATGTCACTAAGGAAGAGCATCAGGCATCTGAGACCATTTCCACACATCTCAGCAGGAGAACCATCCGCATTAAAATATCCCATCGTGTAGGGCATGTTTTTGTCATTGGATTTAACAGCGATAATAACACCATCAGCTCCAATGCCATAATGACGGTGACAGAGCTTTTGGATGAATTCAGGTGTTAGTATGTCCCATGTCTGCCTGTTGTCCTCACGATTATCAATCATTACAAAATCGTTGCCGGCGCCGTGATATTTCGAAAATTTATATTGCACGATTAGTACCTTCCATTTAATCTTACTGCATTTCAATCTTTCATATATAGATACAAAATCATTGTCTATCCAACTGAAATTTTAGTCATCACCTATCCATCCCGCATTTACATCAAGTACTGCACCCGTGATACTCTCAGCTGATGGTGACAGTAGGAAGATAACAGCTTCTGCTATGTCTTCAAAAGAACCCTGGTGTCCCATGGGAAATTGTGATCCTGCCAGAATCTGCTTTGATTGTTCCCTGGTCATCTCTTTATTCTTGATGTTTCCGGGATTGATGATGTTCACCGTGACTTTGTGTTTAGCCTCTTCCAGGGCTAATGTTCTCGCCAGGGCAGTTACTCCACTTTTTGCTGCCAGGTGGGGGCCGAAATTACGCATGGGAGAAGTATACTGGGCTCCAGCCATTCCGAATCCAATTATCCTTCCTTCACTATTAGACCGCATGCCCGGAAGTACTGCTCTGCAGGTATTAAAAAATGAAACCAGGTTGTCATCAATAAGTTTTTCAAAATCAGATTTATTATGATCAGTAACCCCTTTGCGCAGAAAACTTCCAGCGCAATGAACCAGGGCATAGGGTGATCCGAGTTTTTCAGTTATTTTCCCAATGCTTTCCTCGGCTGTCTTATCAATCGAAAGGTCACCAGAGGTTATACATGTACCGGTTCCATTCTCCTTCAATTTTTCAGCCACTACCTTAGCCTGCTCGTGATCCTGGTGGGTATGGATAGCAATTTTTGTGTAAAACTTCGCAAGGTTAACGGCTATACCTTTCCCAAGTCCGCCGGTTGCACCTGTCAACCAGATTACTTTTTCACTAAAATCATTACTATCGTTCATTATTTTATTCCGTTAGCTCTGGAGCACCCGTAAAATTACGAAGGTAAATTATACATTTTTTAAGATATGAAGATTGCTCGCCAAAAGGTTGATTTAAGACCCCCGGAGACGCACTTGTTTCGCACCAAGATATAGCCCATATTCCCACAAAATTTGTGGTGATCCTCATATTTATATATCTTTTAAACATGGTAATGCCCTCATGATTTCCAGTGAAAAGTTTTTCGATTTCAGTAATCTTGATTCGTTGGCAGTTGATAATATCAGGATTCTCAGTGCTGATATGGTTCAGAAGGCAAATTCCGGGCATCCGGGTATGCCGATGGGCTTTGCTCTTCCGGCCCATATATTGTGGACACGCTTCCTGAGTTTTAATCCCGACCAGCCATTCTGGCCGGGTAGAGACAGGTTTATCCTCTCAGCAGGTCACGGTTCAGTGCTCCTGTACAGCCTGTTGCATCTGGCTGGATATGACCTTTCTATTGAAGATCTGAAAAACTTCAGGCAATGGGAAAGCCGAACCCCGGGGCATCCTGAATATGGAGTAGTTCCGGGCGTGGAAACCACTACCGGTCCGCTGGGACAGGGCTTCGGAAATGGTGTAGGGATGGCAGTAGCCCAACGGTATATCAGGGAAAAGCTTGGCTTGGAAGATTCCAGTGAGTTTGATCCACTTGACAACAGGATATACGTGGTCGCCGGAGACGGTTGTCTGCAGGAAGGAATATCTTCAGAAGCAGCCTCATTCGCGGGTCATCAGAAACTGGGAAGATTGATAGTTCTGTATGATGATAACCGTATCAGTATTGACGGGAGCACTGATATTTCGTGGTCTGAAAATGTGTGCGATCGTTTTAATGCATATGGATGGCATACTCAGCAAGTGGAGGGGGATGATCCGGCAGCGATATTGAACTCTATCCGGAATGCGCAAGATAACCTGGATGAACCATCATTAATTGCCATCCATACACATATCGGTTTTGGCAGCCCCAATAAGCAGGATTCAGAGAAAGCTCACGGTGCCCCGCTTGGTGAAGATGAACTGAAGGCTACCAGGGAACAACTTGGGTGGACGTTGCCAGCCTTCGAAATTCCTGATGAAGTATACAATCTCTATGCAGAAATTGCTGATGAAAGACGAGAAATATACAGGGAATGGAAACGTTCTTTCGAAATATGGATGAAGGAAAATCCTGAACGTGAATCGCTTTGGAAAATCCTGGTAGAGGGAGAAGAACCGGGTAACTGGGATAGCAATATTCCTGTATATGAAGCCGGCCAAAAAGTAGCAACAAGAGCTGCATCAGGCGAAGCACTTAACGCTTTCGCAATAAATAATCCACAAATTATCGGTGGGTGTGCTGATCTTACCGGTTCAGTAAAAACAGATATTAAAAACGAAGATCTTTTTCTGCCGGGTATAAAAAACGGCCGAAATATCAGGTTTGGAATCCGTGAACATGGAATGGGAGCGATTGCCAACGGGATGGCATTGTACGGAGGTCTGCGTCCTTACACGGGAACATTCCTGGTTTTCAGTGATTATATGCGACCACCGATACGGCTGGCTTCGATGATGGATCAGCCGGTAATATTTGTCTTCAGTCATGACAGTATCGGGGTAGGTGAGGATGGACCGACTCATCAACCGATCGAACACCTGGCTGCTCTTCGTTCAATTCCCGGATTATGGGTTATCAGGCCGGGGGATGCCAACGAGATGGTGGAAGCCTGGAGGATTGCATTAGATCGAAACGATGGCCCTACAACAATTATCAGCACAAGGCAGGGATTGCCTGTTATCGATAGGAATAAACACTCTGCCACATCTAATTCACGCAATGGTGGATATATCCTTGCAGATTGTCAAGATGGAACACCAGAGACAATTTTATTAGCAACAGGAAGTGAACTAACTTTGTCGCTTGCTGTATGGGAAAAACTAGTTGAAAAGGGAATTAAGGCACGCCTGGTCAGTTTACCATGCTGGGAATTATTCGACCTGCAGGATGACGTTTACCAGGAACAGGTTTTACCCCGTGATGTGAACAACCGGATAGCACTTGAAGCAGGAATATCAATGGGTTGGGAACGATTTACGGGAGATAATGGGAAGATCATATCTATTGAAAAATTTGGTGCTTCTGCTCCGGGTGGATTATTGTTTGAAAAATATGGCTATACTGTTGATGTTATATTAAGCAAAATACTCTAGATCGAATGTTTCAACTACGATTTAGTTTTAATCAATGATATTACTTGTTGGGGAATTTTACTGATACAAATTTAATTTTGTTAAGCGTTTTGTGTTTTTATTTAAGAAAATTCTTCATACATTAGCGAATTAAATGGATAGGAATTGAATTATAGCTTAACAATCCTTGAATCAACTTTAGAAGTTAAGAATCTGTTGTGAGGAGAGTGACAACGTGTATCTTGAGTACTGGGAATTAAAAGAAAAACCATTTGAGAACACACCTGATCCCCGGTTTTTCTTTCAATCCAATCAGCATCGTGAAGCTCTGATGAGGGTTCTTTATGCAATAAATGAGGCAAAGGGAGCTGCACTACTGACGGGTGAGTACGGATGTGGAAAGACTACTCTGATCCGTACTGTAATTAACGAACTTGATCCCCATTTTTTCCCCGTTGTTTTCCTGACAAATCCTACCTGGGACGCAGAAGACCTGTTGAAAGAAATCCTGTACCAACTGGGTACTGATGATGTTCCGGATAAAAAATCTGAAGTGCTGCATTTAATAAATGACCATCTGTATAAGAACGTTATTGATGGTAAACATACCGCATTATTCGTTGATGAAGCCCAGATCATCGAAGATCCGATGACTCTTGAAGAATTGAGACTTCTGCTTAACTTTCAATTAAACGACCGTTTTATGCTTACGTTGATTGTATCTGGACAGCCGGAGCTCAGGGATCGTGTACGAAAACTGCCTCAATTTGTTCAACGTATCGCAGTAAAATATCACCTTATTCCTCTAACACTTGAGGAAACAGTTAATTATATTGAATACAGATTGGCACTTGGTGGAAATCTGAAAGAAGAAGTTTTTACAAAAGATGCAGTATCTGATATCTTTACCTATTCGGGTGGTACACCAAGAAAAATCAATAATATCTGCGATCTTGCTTTAGCACTCGGTGCAGGCAATCGTGTAGAAAAGATTGAATCAGATCTTATCAGGTCTATAGTTGATAGTGAGACGGACGGAGGGGCTTACCAATGGTAAGGATGCGTGATGTCCTTAAATCAGTCCGTGATGTAGTTCCCGGTGCAAGACAGCAGGATAGTGATAAGGCTGACGCGGGGAGTGGTTATTCCTTCCCGGGACAAACCGGCGAAAAACGTGATCAGGCTAAGCATAGTTTTCCTGATCAGGATGTAAAAGCACCAGATACAGAATCCGGTCAGGAAAGTCAGGACGGCGCGACTTATTCAAGTGATCCTAATTTTTATCTGAATGCCATAGATGTTGTAGAAGATTTTCTCGCCTGTGCTGCCGCTGATGATCTGCAAAACCTGACTAACCTTGTCGATACAAATAAAAGGATGATTGAATCCCTTAAGAACGATGATGAACTGTTCCTGCAATGTCTTGCCGCACGTGACCAGGAATCATCGCTTGCTCAACATTCTGTCAACGTGGCGATTGTTGTTATCAAGATGGCGCTTGGGATGTCTGAATTCAGGGAAGAGCAGGTAGAGGAAGTTGGATTGTCCGCCCTCGTCCATGAAGTTGGAATGATCAAGGTACCCGAGGAAATTCTCAATAAAAAAGGTGAACTAACCTCCGCCGAAACAAGACTGATCAAACAACACCCGGTTTACGCAAAGGCTATCCTTGATACGCTTCGTGATGAATACCCATATCTGCCGGTAGTTGTATCCCAGGAACACGAAAGATGGGACGGCAACGGGTATCCGTACGGCTTAAAAGCAGACAATATTCATCTTTATGCCCAGGTAATCGGGATTTCAGATACATTTTTCGCATATACCCATGAACGTCATTACAGGGACAATTTTATTGCCTATAAGGCTATTCAATCAATAATTGAAAGAAGAAATAAAGACTTTTCCGCGGCGATTATTAAAGCATTGATTGATGTGATCAGTCTCTTCCCGGTTGGTTCGCTTGTAAAGCTTAATGATGGAAGTGTAGCCAGGGTAATAAAAACTCACAAGGATTATCCAATCAGACCTACTATTGAAATTATCCAGGATGCCCAGGGTCATAAGATGCCCAATCCTCCACCAACTGATCTATCAAGAAATCCCATGATTCATATCGTCAGTCCTATTCTGGATGTGTCAGCCTATCAATAATAGATAGAGGTGTGTATGGATGAGCGGAAGCGGAAAGAACTTGAAGATTTAAAAAAACAGATTGATCCGAAAATCCTTGAACGTGTTGCCAAATCAATGGGAACATCTGTACCTGAGCATGGGGGAGCTCCGGCAGCGTCCGCACCTGCAAAGCCATCCATGCCGAAGCCAAAATCTTCCGGTGGACTTCGAAAACCAAAACAGTATAAACCTCTTGCTGAGGAACCCAAGGAAAAACCGGTTCAATTTATAATATTTGATTCATCACATTTTCGTGCAAAACAACTATCCGGGTTCCTTAACCGGTTGGGATTTAAATATGTTTCTATTGTCAGTGATCCTGTTGAACTGACAAAATCATTAATTACCAACTTGGGAGACGCGAGAGTTCAGAAGCTGGCATTCGTCGCTTCTATCAGGGAGTTTAATGTCTTGAATTCCATTTTAAAATCTGAAGATTTTGCAATGGTCCGTGAAAAATTACCAGATGTCGCCAATATTCCCACTTTCGTCTTCACCGATGAAGATTCAGCTCCGATTCCACGAGAAGTAGTAGATCCGAAATACGTGCTGTCTCTCGATCGAAGTCCCGGATTCAGCGAGAAAAAAATCAAGGGGATTCTTGAAATCCACGATTAATTTCGTTTCCTTCCTTGAATGAAATCCATTAGCGAAAGCACTCAAACTGTTCCTCGTCATTCGAATGATGTAAGGCTTTTTGACGCCGGGGCAGAATTGAACGAAGCCTATTTTGAAGCGTTGAAGCATATCTACAACCGGCTGGATATGGAAGGAATGGATCCGGCGAAGGCTTCAACCTTCAGGCGAGATATAAATGCATATCAACGTTTCCTGGCAGAACTGGGAAATCCTCACCTGGCAACTCCAACTATCCACGTAACAGGAACTCGAGGAAAAGGATCGTCTGTAGCTTGTCTGGAAAGTATTTTATTCCAGGCAGGGTATAAAATCGGTGCGACTGTATCACCTCATCTCGTTGAGGTTCGTGAGAGGATCAGGATCAATGGATTGGATCTGGATCGGGATTTGTTCAGCCATTATTACAACGAGATCTTACCGGTTGTAGATAACAGGGTAAACGGAAATACGTTCAGAACTGTTTTCGAATTGTTGACGGCTTTAGCTTTCTGGACGTTTAAAAGAGAGCAGGTCGACGTTGCTCTAGTGGAAGTTGGGATGGGTGGCAAGCTAGACGCGACTATAGTTGTAAATCCGGAACTTGCCATTATTACTCGAGTCGGACTTGATCACACACATGTGCTTGGGAATACGACCGGCGAGATTGCTGAGGATAAGGCTCATATCATCAAAGAGGGAGTTCCTGTTATTGTTGGCCCTCAGCCTGATGACGCTCAACAGGCAATAGACACGCGTGTGCGTGAAATGGATAGCACAGCATGGATGTTAGGTCGAGAGGCAAAATATGACATTGTGGACTCAGGTAAAGATGGAAGTGTTTTTAACCTGGATACACCATTTAAGTCTTACAGAAATTTAAAAACACCCATGCTTGGCAGGCACCAGGTAGAGAATACAGCGATTGCGGTGATGGCGGCGGATAAGTTAACTGCTGATAGTAAATTTAAAATCAGCGAAGAAAATGTCAGGGCTGGACTGGAAAATGTGCGATGGCAGGGACGGGGTGAAATAATCAGAAAGGATCCGACAGTAATCCTTGATGGTGCACACACTCCACAGGGTGGAAAAGTACTGAACGAGATGCTGCATGACTGCTGGCCTGACAAAGAGCTGGTATTTCTCCTTGGATTTAACAAAGATAAGGATTATAAGAGTTTCCTTGATTGCTTTGATAGAGTACCCGGTAGAACATATATCACAGCTGTTGACTCAATCCGAGCTTTGTCGACAGATGAACTTCAAACTGAGACCATGAATCGCGGTTGGCAGTCTGAGATAATAAATCTCGAATACGCCTATAAAAATGTTTGTGATAATCTCGGAAAAAATGAAATACTGGTTGTCACCGGAAGTTTTTATATTGTTGGCGCAATCCGTCGCCAATTCTTGCAAACTATTTGATATAAGCATACCTTACCAGTTGTGAACGATTACCAGGAGGAAATCATGAAGCACAGCCTATCTACACGAGTTACATGGATTATTTTAATTTCGCTTTTCCTGCTAACATTTTTACTGGTAACAGGTTGTGGTGAACCTAATGATCCGGTAAAGCCGGATACCCCGGAACTACCATATGACATTGTAGATATTGTTTCCACAACGGCGTTTGTGAATGATATCGATGTCGATACTTTCCGGAATCAACTGGTTGTGGCATTTAACTATTCGGACATAGGTTTTTATGACTTCTCCGACCCATACAATATTACGCCGGTAGATACTCTTTTTGATGAGCAAAACTCATTGCCGGCCATTTACATCAGCGTAGAACCAGCTATGGATTTTATCGCTGTTGTAAATCCTGAAAACTACCGGACGTATTACCTGGATAGTTTCACCTGGGGGCGTTTCACCAAGGGATCACGCCATATGGAGGACGTTATTACAACAGTCAGGCGTGCTGATATCCTGCTGGAATCAGGGTTAACATTGCAAGATACACTTGTCGCACAGGTCATTACTTCGGATACAGATGTTGGTGACGCGTTTGCGGTTGATTATGCTATTCAGGATACGATCATATTGTTCGAAGAAGTAATTCCACGTTTCTGGATTGAAAGGGTAGCAACCGGATTGGTCAATTATGCCGGGGAGGCATCAGCCGGCCTGGCATTTTATGAAGAACCGGATCTTGTGGCAGCAGGAATGATGCAATTTGGTATAGGTATCGCTGATGTTTCGCCTGAATTAGTTGCAGGTTTTGAAGGAAATGGGGAATGGATAAGTTTCGCCGATACACCTGGTGAAGCTACTCACCTGGCTGTCCAGGATGGATGGATTTTTGCCGCAGACGGATACATGGGACTGGCAATAATTGACGCAACTGATATGCATAATCCAGAGTATGTATCAAGTTGGAAAACTGATGGATTGGATCATGCGATTGATGTAGCTGTTTTTGGTGATGTTGTTGCCCTGATGGATGAGTATGATGGTGTGTATTTTATAGATGTATCAGTTCCTGAAGCACCCGAATACCTGGGGCAATATGAGCTGAGAGAACCCAACAGTGTAATGTTTACCGATGATGGATACCTCTTGATCGCATCAGACTATGAAGGGATAACGGTCCTGACCATGAAGGACTGATAAACAGATAAATGTTCGATTTTTTGAACGGGCGAGGTAAATATTCATCTTCCATATCCGCATCCCTGGAAGATGAATCAACCGCCCGTTTTTTTTGTTATATTCAGTGAAGTTATAACGGATAGTCCTTATCGAAAACGAATAATTCTTCTTATTTTAGCGTAATTACTTGCAGGCTTCAAAAGGAAAGAATTCAAATATGATACACCCGGCACTATTTGGAACCAGGACACTGATTTTCGACATGGACGGTACTCTGATCAGCTCCGGGAAAATGGCTGTTATTTCACTTCGAAAAGCTCTTGATGAATTTTTTGAAGAACGTTCAGTTCCGGCTCCCGATTATACTGATAGTGAACTGGAGAGTGGACTGGGTGCTCCATCTAACGAGTTTTATAAAAGCCTACTGCCGCCAGAATTTGTAAATGATTGGATAGAATTCAGAAATCTTGTCTTCGAAAATGAAGAAAATAACCTGGCAACTATGAAAATCAGGTTTCCCGGTACAATCCGTGTACTGACAGAATTGAAAAGAAGAGGATATAAGCTTGCCCTTGTATCCAACTGTAATTTTGATTACCTCGATGCTATAGTAAAATCACAAAACCTTGAAGAATTCTTTGAAAAACTCTGCTGCCTGAGTGCTTACGAAGGAGCAACTAAGACCAGTCTGATCGGAGATGTATTAAACGAAATTGGCAGTTCTCTTAGCGAGAGTTGCGCACCGGCTGTGATGATCGGTGACCGGCATTACGATATCGATGCGGCTATAAACAATGAAATACCTTCTGTTGGCGCTTTATACGGCTATGGTTCCCGGGAAGAGCTGGATAAATCGGACACCTGGATCAGCGATATTAGACAGCTTCTCCATTTATTTAATCCGCTACAGGAGCTGGCTGAAATCATCGCGACAGAAATTAATCGAAGAAGGAAGAATGACAGGCCGGTGGTGGTATCCATCGGCGGGAAACATTCTTCAGTAACCGCCCAACTGGTACCATATATTCTTTCATCACTTACTGACCTGAATGTTGTTGTAAACCATATGATCCTTGATAATCATACGAATTTCAGCTCCACCAGTAACTTCGGAAATGACAACTACGGTGAAAACCTTGAACAGTTGCTGCCGTGGGACGTTCTGAGCATGGATATATTCAACAGGAAAGATAAATCGGTTATATCAACCGCTCTGAAAAAAATCAACACTACTGAAGAGAAGTCATACAGGAATCGTGCGGGTGAAGTCTTATTAATTGAAAGTCCGTTTATCCTTGGTAACGATACAAAAGAGTTACTGGATTATTCCTGCTGGATTGATTCAAGTGATTCCTTGATGCAAAGAGCTTCGAAAAAACTGGAAACAAAAACAATAGAATCAAGTGATCAATTCTCCCAAAGCCCCATTGACAAATATTTCCTGAAATATCAAAACGGGGTAATTCCTCTACTGGATGTTTCTTACCTCAAGGTATTAAAGAATTACATGAAGAGAGAAAATCCGGCAGCATTGGCTGATATAACTGTAAAGGGAAATCGAATTAAAAGGGGAATATTTAAGACGTAAAATATTAAATTCTGTTGGAATTGAAAAATACTGCTGAATCAGTGTGACCTCGAAATGTAAAAAGCTTTCTTCTGGGCTCTATATCGTGTTTTCCACTCCTTAATGAACTAAATTACCTTTCATAGTACCGTTTCAAACATCACATTGTTCAGACAACCAATCACTGGCCAGAGAGCAGATGCCGAAAACTATTCGCAGCGAGGCGTTAATACTTAGAAGATTCCGTCATGGCGAAACCAGCCTGGTGGTTCATGCCTTTACCCGTGAACGAGGACGCGTGGCTTTTATAGCTAAAGGCGCGAGGTCGAGCGGAAAAAAATCGCATGTGCCTTTAGTTCCCGTAGTGCTACTCGAGTTCATCTGGAGCCCCTCAACCCGTTCCGAACTACAGTTATTACGTGAAGTTTCCCTGGTGAACGCCTATGGAGGTATACACGATAACCTCGAACGCCTGGCCTGGGCACAGGCGGCGATAGAATCATTGGGACGGGCGTTAACCGGGGAGGATTCACATGAGATACTCTTTGAAAAAACCCTCGATTACCTGGAAGCAATAGCTACTACAGATAATAAATACGAAAATCTATTCCAGCGGTTCAGGTTAACTTTGCTGAAAGAATTGGGATTTGAACTGGTTTTTGATATCGAAAAAACATCAACAGGTGTGGCATTTTTTAACCCGGAAAAGGGATCGATTTCGGTTAAAAAGTCGGGCAGGTATAATGTTCCGGTTCATTTCGGCACCTGGAAAATTCTCTCAGTGCTGGGAAACAGCAACAGGGAAGAGGTCTGTAGATTAAGAATCTCAAAAAACGCGAAGAAAGAGATTGAACAGGTTCTGAACGCGGCATATGTTCATGTTCTGGAAAAATGGCGCCCACTGGAAAGTCTTAAATTACTTAACTATTAAGAATTTATCATATGTTGGAGAATAGATGCAGATCATAAATATATCCATATCAAAATTTATCACTATAACCACTTTGTTATTATTTGGCTTGTTATATCATTCCGAACTAGCTGCATCCCAGATGGGGAAACTATCCGGTACAATTATTACACCGGACGGCAATCCTGTTCCCGGCGCAAATATTACCATTGAAGACTTGAATAGAGGAGGAGCATCTGACCTCGAGGGCCGGTTTTTTATCCTGGCAATTCCACCTGGAAATTATACAATAAGAACCTCGGCATTAGGGTTCAGGAATGTAGATATTGAACAGGTTGTTATAAAACCAGGAATAACTACTATCCTGGATTTTGTCCTCGAAGAAGAATCAATAGTTCTGGATCCAGTCACAGTTGTTTATAAACGACCACCCGTTGAGTTGAATGAAACAAATGAACGAATTCATGTTGATGGCGCCGCGGTACGACAAATGCCGGTTCGACAGGCATCGGAAATAGTCGCTTTACAACCCGGGTTTGTTCGAGACGCATCAGGTGATCTGCACCTGAGAGGGGGGAGGAGTGGTGAGCTTGGTTATTATGTTGACGGAATCAGGATAGAGGATCCTCTCTATGGCGAGGAATCAGCCAGGATTGGGAGAGATGCCATCCAGGAGCTTTCCGTACAATCTGGGACGTTTAATGCAGAGTATGGCGAAGCCATGAGCGGGATTGTCGAGTTGATTACTCGTGAGGGGAGTGATAAATACAGCGCAAGGATCGAGTACGAATCAGGGATGGTCAATCCCAGTCCCTACCGTCAAAAAGACTGGGTTGAAAATAACAGTGACGCGGTCAGAGATCCTGTAAGTAATAGATCGCGCTATGAAACAACTGATGTGATGGATGAGGATGTTATAATTCCATTCCCCGGTAGGTATTCAGCGAATTTGTCAGGACCCGTTCCCGGTGTCACGTCAATGAACTTTTTTATGAACGCCATAAATGAAGCGGAGGATCTGCATACACCGTTTGGTTATAAATGGACACGAAAAACAACGGGTAAAATATCCTGGTCGCCAAAAGCCGGAAAGTTAGTATTCAGCTACGGTTTAAGGGCAAAAGATAAAAAATCTTACAACCACACCTGGAAATATGTGCCTGAGCACTATCATACCCATTTTGTCAAGTCAACAAGGTTATCGCTTTCCTGGACTCACAACATCTCACCATCGCTGTATTACACAACAACCGCGGGATGGTTTGACCGAAGACACGATGTAAAGGTATTCGAGGACTGGCAGGATTATCTCGACAACGGCTATCAACCCGAAGATTTCACCTTCGCACAATATTTTTTCGATGAAGATGACTGGTCGGATACATGGAGAGAAGGGAAGACAAAAACCTTCAGCGTCGGCTCAAAAGCAACCTGGCAGATGGGTAACTATCATCAGTGGGGGGCAGGAGTTTCATTCAGGAGTCACGATATAAACCTTCTTGATATCAGGGAACTGCAGATTGGTGACAATCTTGAACCTGCTGGCGTGATTGATAAATACAACGAGAATCCAGTTGAAGCTGATGTATACATCCAGGATAAGATTGAGCTGGATTACCTTGTTGTCAATGCAGGTCTCAGGCTTGATTATGTAGATCCAAGAACCCAGGGTTGGATCGATATCGAAAATCCGAATGAAGAATTGGAAGATGTAGATGCATCATATCAGTTGAGTCCGAGGATAGGTTTAGCGCATCCGGTTAGCGATAAAACAACATTGCACTTCGCCTATGGTCACTTTTTTCAGTTTCCTGATTACGTAAACCTGTTCCTGAATTCCACCGATCTGAATCCTGATACCCTGGCTGTTAGGAGCTTGGATGCGGTTGGTAATCGTACACTTAAGCCCCAAAAGACAGTCGCCTATGAGGTTGGATTGAAGGGAATCCTCAGCGAGGATATGGGGTATTCTTTAACTGCCTTTTACAAGGATATTACTGATCTTGTCGGGACGCGGCAGGTCAGAGTAGGTGTTTCCTACAATTATGCTGCGTTTATAAACATCGACTATGCGAGTGTGATCGGATTTGAAGCAGGCATCACTAAAAATCTTTCAGATTACTGGAGCCTGCAGGCAAACTACACCTATAGCGTAGCTAAAGGTAATTCTTCAGAACCACTTGAGGGTTACTATAATGCATATTACCAGCGTCCTGAGGCACAGCAGGAATACTACATGGATTTTGACCGCAGGCACGTTGCCAATCTCCTGTTTACCTGGCAGACTGGTGAAAACAGGTATCCAAAGTTATTCGGTTCAACATTTTTACAAGGATTAATGTTTGGAGTAATAACGAATATTTCCAGCGGTCTTCCATACACACCTTATTCGGGGGCGGGAGAGCAGCTCTCGCTAAGGAATTCTGAAAGAATGGACTACACTGCAAGACTTGATATCAGGTTATCGAAAACACTTATGTTCAGACCTGTGAGGTTATCGGTTTTCACCAATATAGATAATTTGTTTGACAGGATAAATCCGTTGGAAGTTGAGTCGAGAACAGGGGAACCCTGGGAGACTACGTTACCTGGTAATGATATAAGTTTTGATCAATTGCATGATCCGGGCAAAGTTGATATTCCCAGGATAGTAAGAGTAGGAATTGCCCTGGAATATTAATTATTCAGCCAGGGATCAGGATCGAGGAGACCATATTTTGGCAGACACATATTGGAAGAGAAAATTATCCCTGATAGTGTTTGTATTCATATTTCTGGTCTCAACTTCAATATCCGCTGATATTACTTTCCAGGTTATCATGTCTGTTCAGGAGGAGCTTGGTAATTTTGATCCTGTTGAAGATGATATTGTAGTTATTGGTGATTTTAACAATTGGGGTGATAACGGTAGCGGGGAGGACCTTGTTTGCAATCAGGTTGATGATTCCCTCTGGGCAGCCACTTCAGATATTGCACCGGGTTTTAATCGATTTCGATATTCGATTAAAGATGGATTCGGAAACTATCTTTATGAAAGCTGTGAACAGAGAGAAATTGTCGCCGGTCAATTTCCCACTATTCTTGATCCAGTTTATTTTAATGATCAGACAGATATAAACACTGCAGACAACAAATTTGGAATAATCTCACCCACTGATCCGATTATAACAGCAGTCTATCCCAACCCGTTTAACAACTACACAACGATAAATGTGATTCTAAAGAACAATGAAGTATTTAACATCTCTTTCTATGATTTATCCGGAAGAGAAATACTGGCAGAGAGAATTTTTAGTCGATACGATGGAAATAATTCAATAATATTTAATGCTTCAAGTCTTCAAAGTGGTATTTATTTGTGCAGAGTGGAAACCGGAAATTTTCAATCGGTGGAGAAACTGGTGTTGATTAAATAGAATCAGTAGGGTTCAAATGTGAACCTGAAAAAAACTGAATGTGAATCGTACGAATAAAAGCTGTTTGAAGAATCATTGTAGTAGTACAAGTAATCCGCTATAACTCCTACCAGCCATTTTTTGTTATCCGAGAGTATTTTTCTCTGAAATGATATACCCATTGACAACCTGTGATCTATCCGGGCTGAACTCGAGGTAAGAACAATATTTTCCAGGAATGAAGCTCTACCTGCCTCTATTCGTCCGGTAGTTTTCCAATTGCCGATAATCCTCGTGAGGTTCCCCCGTAAACTCCATCCATCCCAAAGTAGTTCAGAGGGATCGATACCCCCGGTTGAGAGGCTGTATAATTCATCATCACTGATATAAAATTGTTCGTGTAAAATAACAGCGAGACTTCCCCCAAACCGGTATCCTAGAGGTCCCGAAAGCCTGCATGACATCCAACCGTAACGAGTTTCAGTTGGAGATTCAAAATCCACATAATTTCTGTATTGTAAACCTGCTTCCATGTCAACTGCAATCGGAACAGGTATCGAGAAGTTTACCCCGATCAGAGAGTTCATTTCATTAAAATTCACTGATAATGTGTCTGAATACGATGGGTAACGGATGGAATAAGCATCTATGCCTGCTCTTATGTTTAAAGTATTGTCAAGCCTTGAATTCAGGCTCAAGGCGCCATTTAGAATTCTATTGTTATAACTGGAAAAATAGCTGTAATACTGTAGGTCTGAAATACTGGTTGTCAGCTGTATGCCTGTTGATGGTCCCAGGTAGGTATGAAAAAATAATCCACCCTCATGGTTTCGATAGCCAAGATCATTTGTTTCAATATATTCCTGGATATTTCCATCATAAAACAGGATGACTGATTTATGAAGGTTTTGTTCAAGTGAGAGCGATATTCCTCCAAATTTGTCTTCCTGATCGAACTTATCCCCAAACAGGTTGGTGGTCATTCCGGCTTCGGCAGAGATCCTGAACCATGGGGACGTAAGTCCCCATGCTGAGACATGTATTGAACATACAAGAATCAGAACAGGTAGAATCTTTGCCATAATATGAGTTAACTAATCAACGACCACCACCGCCGCGACCACCTCGTCTTCTGCCTCTGCCGCCTCGACCATTGTCTCTTTCGTCACCACCAGCTTCACGTCTTCGGCGAATCTCTTCACGAAAACGACGATCACGAGGATTAAAACGTTCGCGCCAGATCTGGTCTCTATAATGCCAGGGACCACCACTTTCGCGAATCTCGAACCATCTCTGCCAGGCTTCCCGCCAATCAATCGGTCGACGATCTACCTGCCGCCACCATTCACGGAAACGAAGACTGTCATATCGCGCGCTATCGGGCATGGAACGGAACCATCCCCAGCGAATTCTGTCCTGGGGACCGGTAAAATCAGGATCTATACGGTTCGGGATGCCGTCACCATCATCATCCGGTGCTAAATCGTTAAATCCATCGCCATCAAGATCTACAAATGCGGGGGGGAATGGAAGATCATGATGTGGCAACCGGGGTGGATTTTCAGGAGGTTTTTCAGTTTCCTCCTGGGCAAATATAAAATTCATCCCTGCCAGTAGAAAAGTAACGATGATTGAATATTTTAATGTAGCTTTTACCATTACCATGACTCGGTTATTTGAATTCTTCAATATATTATACTTACAAATGATATGCCAAAAATTAATTAATCAAACGTGTCGTTATATTATATATAATCAAAATGATGAGAATCGTGTTTCTTAACCGGTCTTCCAACTTCTCGACATTAAAGTCATAAAGTTCGACAATTTTGTCGAATTTGTTGATAATAGATTAGTTGATGTCCCATTTTTTGATTCGATCACGAATATTCTTTTCGGACATTCCCAACCGCCTGGCTGTTTCACTTCTATTACCGCCGGTTTCATCCAGTATCCTTTTTATCTCTTTTTTTTCCATGAGTTCAAGCTTTTCAGGCAGGGTAAGGTCAGGATTACCTCCATCGAATAATTCTACGCCGATGTTTCTTTCAGTCATGATCGTAATTGAATCCGGTAGATCTTTAGCAGTTAAAACATCTCCACGGGTTAACACGACTGAGCTTTCGATGGCGTTTTCAAGTTCACGAACGTTTCCTGGCCAATGATATTTCATCATCATGTCGAGTGTATCGCGTTCAACGCCGTTTACCTGCTTATTGTTGAGGGATGTATACTTATTTACAAAATGATCTATAAGTGGTGGGATATCGGATTTTCTATCCCGCAATGGTGGTATGGTAATCCTGACAACATTCAGTCGGTAGAACAGGTCTTCCCTGAATGACCCGACATTCATAGCCTGTTGAATATCCCTGTTGGTGGCGGCCACAACCCGGACATCGATTTTCCGTTCTTTTTCACCGCCAAGAGGTAATATCAAACCTTCCTGCAGTACTCTGAGAAGTTTTACCTGTGCCTGCAGGGGAAGGTCACCAATTTCATCAATAAATAGTGTTCCACCATTGGCACGTTCAAAATGGCCTGTGTGATTTGCCAGGGCGCCAGTAAACGATCCCTTTACGTGACCGAATAATTCACTCTCCAGCATGGTTTCAGGAATCGCGGAAATATTGACGGCAACAAATTGATTTTTACTTCTTGATGATGCAGAATGGATTGCCTTTGCGATTAATTCCTTACCTGTGCCCGATTCACCCAGGATCAATATTGACGCTTGAGAAGGTGCCGCCCTGGCGACCATTCCAAGAACTTCCCTCATTTCTGAAGATACTGCAATTATGTTCTGATCTTTAAATTCGCCGATGCTGGCCTTAAGCTGCCTGTTTTCAGAAAGTAACAGTTTATGTTCGAGGGCTTTCTCCAGGTGCAGTTGCAAAGATGATAAATCTATCGGTTTTGTCACGTATGTATAGGCGCCATTATGCATGGCATTAACAGCGGTATCGATAGTCCCATGAGCCGTCATAACAACTACCTGGATATCAGGATTTATCTGTTGTATTTCTGAGAGCAGTTCGAGACCATCCATTTTCGGCATACGTAGATCAGTTAAAACCAGGTCAATTGATTCTTTCCTGATAAACTCTAACGCTTCAGCACCATCGGCTGCCTGGATGATTTCAAATCCCTGTTTTTTCAGGAATCCACTTAAAGTTTCACGCTGCAGAACTTCATCATCTGCAATAAGAATTTTGAAACCTTTCATTAAACTTCCTTCTTAAGGTGGATTACGACTGAAGCACCGTTCCCACCGGTAGTCTCGATTACTACTTTACCAAAATGTTCCACGGCAATCCTGTGCACAATGGATAGCCCAATACCTGTTCCTTCTGGCTTGGTAGTAAAGTACAGGTCAAAAATTTTATCTCTGAGTGATTCAGCAATTCCCGGGCCATTATCTTTTATCCTGATAATTACCATATCATCCGATAATTCCGCCCCTAGATGTATTTCACCGGTTTTATCCTGAACAACATCCAGGGAATTCTGCAGCAGATTTATAATTGCCTGTTTTACCTGGTTTTGATCGAACAGAAATTCTGGATCTTCTTCAATCCTGGATGAGAAATTGACTCCCCTTGATTCACATGCAGGTCGATACAGAGTCTCGATGTCTTCGAAAATTTTTGAGAGTTTCCCCGGTTTTTTCACTACTTTTGCGGGACGGGCAAAATTGAGAAAATCTTTTATAATGTTATCCAACCGCTGGTTTTCCATAATCATTGAATCCAGGAGCTGATTATACTCATCGCTGTCTTCTGCAGGGGAGAATTCGGCTTTTAGCCTTTGAGTAGCCATCCCGATTGTATTGAGAGGATTCCGTATTTCGTGCGCTACACTACCTGCCAACGCTCCCATCGCAGATAATTTTTCACGAATATTTCTCTCCGATTCCAATCTTCGAACTTCATTCTCGATCCTGGTTTTTTCAGATTCAATAATTTTTATGTTCTGCCGGGTTATTATAAACGCAAATGCAGTGGCAGCTAAAATTATAAACAGAGTAGTTCGCAAGATTAATGAAAAAGTACTTCTTCTGCGGATTTCATAAATCTCTTCAATATCCAGGCCAAGACGGAGTGTTGTTTCACCAAGAAGTGTAAAGGGTGTAGACGCCTCAAACAGTTTCCCATCAGGAGTAGAGATAAAGTCTGCATAAAACTCCGTTCTGCCGAGCAAAATATTTCTGTCTTTATCATTGGGGGTTGCAATCCAGTTAGGAGCTCCGGGAGTGGCTGCAAGAATACCATCTTTACTGTCAATTAATACGTAACGGACCTCGGGACGGGAATCGATATCATACAACAGGGCACTTAATCCGAAATTACTTCTCATCTGTAGGATTTCATCAGCGCGAAAACTGACAATAATGGCACCAGCAGATGGTATTGATACTACTATTCCAAATCTTCTATCACCTGAGTGAGGGTTAAAAAATCCTATTACCTGTTCCTCAATATATTGAGTTGAAAGAAGAGGGGAGATTTTTTTAATCGTGTTGTCGTCAGGCCCGGAAAACCCGGGAGTGCCATTTGTTCGCTCCCCTTTTTTATTAACAATATCAATGCAATAAATCCCAGCATTATTACTAATCGTCTGGAAATTAATCGAGCGATGACTATCTGAGTTCAATATTTCACGAACGAGGTGTCCAACGGAAAACAGGTGATCGGTGACAGTATTCTGGATAGCCTCTTCGGCGATTGTAGAAAGCTCAACTGAATTCTGAATGTGACTGATCAATCCCTCTGCCTGGCGTACAGCAAGATCATGCGTTAGTTTGCGTGTGTAAAAGTAATCCCAGATCGCAGCGATAAGGGTAAGTATAAACAATGTGAGCAAAAGTAATACTACAAGATGTGTTGTAGAAGAAGATTTATTTGTCATGGTTTATTCAAGATTTAGATCTTTTATGATAAATCCTTATAGACTGCTCAATAAAACTAATCCCATGCGCTGATAGCAATATTATTCAGTTACCACTGAACGAAAATATAATAACTATCTCTCAGATAGTCCTCACCCGATCCAGGAATCTCTATTTATGCTGTTATTTCTTGTTGTCCTTCCAGATTATACAGCCCTGGGAAGATATTAACCTCAGAATAATTATACTAAGTATACAAATAGGATTGGAACCATTTTCAAGAATTAGGAAAACTTATGCTTGTGAGAGGAGATTGAATAATATATTTTCTCCAATCCTGATAATTAGATAACATTAACAAATGCCGGAAGAACAAATGCAATCAAACGATAAGCCTGGAAACGTAATCGACAGTTTCTGGAATTTGCTGAAGTCAATGAAATTTGCCATTATTTTGCTTATCGTCCTCACTATAGCTTCATTATTTAACCTTTTCCTGAATGAATTTATAATCCCGGTGGATGGCGATTCCGAATTAATCTATAAAACATATGCCTCAAGGTACGGTGCTTTAAAAGCTTCTTTGCTGATGACGTTCCAGATGTACAAGCCATACCATTCCTGGTGGTACACCGGAATACTTGCAATTTTGACTCTTTCCATGCTGATCTGCGTCATTGACCGTGCGCCATCAATGTTCAGAAGATCATTCAGACCCACTTTTATCAGGAAACCGGAAACTTATACTGCATCAGAAAATCACTATACCCTGGTTGGGGAGAGTGGTTTTATCGACCTGGCCACAACTTTCTTGAAGAAAAAAGGGTACCTGGTTGCCTTCGATAAAAGTGAGCCGGGAGAGTATTTGTCCGCACGGAAGAATACATTTGCGCATATCGGCCCCTGGATACTTCACGTGGGGATGATTGTTCTGATAGTCGGTGGGGCGATGGTTGCCAGGAGTGAGTACAGGGAATATGTACGTGGATTACCTGGTGACTTTCTCATGCAGTCTGAGGATGAATGGGGGTTTAATGTCAGGGTGGATGATTTTATCATCAATTATCATCCGCTTAATGTAAAACAAACCGTTTCAATTGGTTCCGACTCACTTGGACGAATAATTAACGTTAACGATGATGGGACATTTGAACTGGAACTGTATGGATATTTCGAGGGTGGATCTTACATACCTCAAGCTGGCGTCCTCAATTCTGTTGAGGCAGAGAGAATTTCGAACAGCTTTGATTTCCGAATGAGTAGTGGACGTCTCGACCAGTCTAATATTGCGGATTATATAGCAGTCTTAACCGTATTTGAGGGAAACAGGGAGATATTTACAAAACGGATTGAGGTTAATGTTCCGCTACGTTACAAAGGATACAGGTTTTACCAGTCAAGTTTTAACGATACAGTACGTGACGATAACGGTACCTGGATGACGATAATTGAGGTCAGGAAGGACAGGGGATCTGTTCTTGTTGCCATTGGACTGATACTGAGTACCATTGGCGTGTTTCTCGGGCTATATCTTGTTCCGAAACGGTTAAATATTATGGTTTTTCAAGAAAGTGGAAAAGAGAAAGTATTGCTTGTGGGCAAAACAACCAGGAACAAGACCAGTTTCGAGAATCACCTTGAAAACATTGTTAAATCTCTTTCTGATAATTCAGGCTACAAGGTTATAAACGATGAAAAGTAGAAACCTGATTTTTGTAATTGTTTTAGTGATGATTGTGGGACTTCTGGTCTGGTCTGGAATTAAGGATAGAGCAGATGAAGAAAATGCTCATGTACATGAGACTGAACCGGGGATGATGGGAAGTCATACCACTGGCACCGAGCAGCCTGTTGTATCGAATATCAGCCTGGCAATTAAACATGTATCGGGGGATTCTATCCCATCAATGACAATAACTCCCGGCAGTATTAATGCAGTTACAGGAACTATATATTCGATTAAGGCTACTGATTTTTATACTCATTGGAATTTTGATGGCAGGCCGGTGAACCTGTCATTCGAAGAAAAAAATCCTGCCGTTAAAATTGAGGTGTTCCAGGGTGACAGCCTGCTTTATTACCAATGGGCATTCAAAAACATGCCCTTTTTCGGGATGGGTGGATTCAGCTCGGAACATCCGGGGGGGAAGGCAAAAGACCTGGCCTTCACTTTGTTGGCATACGAAGGACTAAGTTTCACGCATTGACAAAACCGTAATTGGAGATACAAGATGTTACGTCCGGACGCGTTACTGTTTTCTATTGCATTCTGGGCATATTTACTGGGATTCCTGGGATATATCCTTCTTACGGCGCTGAATAAAAAGCAGTTCGGCATAATCTCCACAGCTTTGATGATTGTTGGAGTGATTCCACACACAGCTGCGTTTATTGTTCGCTGGACAGCACAAGGGCATTATCCCCTGGCTAATATGTACGAGTACATGGGAATGATGGCCTGGATGGTCGTACTTGGTATGATATACTATGTTTTTAAATATAAAAACCATAAGATAGGAGTATTTACGTCGCCGGTGGTTGTGATGCTCCTTGTGACCGCCAGCCTACTGCCATCGGATATTAACAGCCAATTGATGCCTGCCCTGCAATCGATCTGGTTAACAATTCACGTGACAATGGCTGCACTGGGATCTGGATCATTCTTGATCGCATTTGCTGCTGCAAGTTTATACCTCTTATCCATTTCAATGGATAAGAATGGGCGAAAACTTGAGGTTCTGAACAGGGAATGGTTCCTGTTTTTTATCTGCTGGATTGTAATACCGGTAGTGTCGATGATTCTGCTCAAGCTGGCCGGTTGGATGCCAACTCCCGTGAGAAGTCTGGCCGAAGCAAGAATGATGGGGCTGGAAGGGAAAGCTCTGACATCATTTGCCCTGTACCTGGGACAGCAGCCAATACTGGCCGGACAATATGCTATAGGCCTTGGGATTGGAATGGTACTTGGCGCCATAACCTGGCCGATTATTCACAAATTCAGAAACAGGGGTGACCGGGACTCATCATCTGGTTCACAATTTTTTACAGTTTTGATAATTGCACTGTTGTTGTCAGCAATTATCTCTGCGCAGCTTGTTCATGAAAATATGATTTCAGTTACATCATCGAGCTATTTTAAAATCTTCGAGTTCTTCGGTCCAACATTGATTGTATCGTGGTTTATTACGCCAATCATGTTTTACATACTTCTTTTAATGGGTGGCGGATGGATAGGTAAGATCGGGATAAACAGGAAAATCCTTGAGGATCTTTCTTATACGTCAGTAGTTATTGGTTACCCTCTGTATACGGTGGGCGCGTTATTCGCGGGTGCTGTCTGGGCTGAACAGGCATGGGGAAGCTGGTGGAGCTGGGATCCAAAAGAAGTTGGAGCGTTGATTATCTGGCTGTTCTACACCGCGTTTCTGCATGCACGATTTAATCGACAATGGAAAGGTGAACGAGCAGCCATCCTCGTTATCCTGGGGATGGTGATGGTTTTCATAAGTTTCTTTGGAAATTACTTCTTCGGTGGGTTACATTCCTTTGAGGTTACATAGGAATATTGTAAGTTAAGTATATTTGCAGGTGGTTTGGGAGGATACATGCTGAACGCAACGTCAGAATACGCTATCAGGGCTATAGGCTACCTGGCGACAGTCGAACCCGGTGAAAATATTGGTTCAACGGAGATAGCCGATGCGACAAATGTGCCAAAAAGATTTCTCCTGAAGATTCTGAATATGCTTAAAAATCAGGGAGTTATATCGACAACTCGCGGAATTGGTGGCGGTTTTTGCCTGGCAAGAAAGCCCGAGGATATCACACTGATGGAGATTGTAACTGTCTTTGAGGATATCAGCAGACATGCACACTGCCTCCTGGGGCATGATATTTGTGATCCGAAGGATCCTTGCCCGTTGCATATCGAATGGAGAAAAATACTTGACCAGATTGAATCATTTTTGCAAAACACCAGTGTTGCTTGTTTCAGGGATGCCAGGGATAAACATATTTTC
Organism: bacterium; assembly: GCA_028278125.1. The sequence continues at coordinate 50,521 of JANQEY010000199.1, forward strand.
GGAGTGATTCCAAAAACAGCAATGGAATGATAAGATCGTCAGTCAAAAGGTGAAAGAAGTTGGTCTCTGCTCGGGATATCACCCATTTGTTCTGCAGTATGTTCCTCAATCTTGTGCAGTTTTATATTAATACTACCAAGAAATACCTTCAGGCTTGCTTTAACAGGATATGAATCCTCATCATTTGTGATCCATGCTGAGAAATATCCTGTCCAGCCGGCCACACCTTTAAAACCGAGGAAACCCTCGATAAAACGAATTTCACGTTCGAAATCCGAGTTTTCCAGGGATTGAGATTTTAAACGATCACTGATATTGAGCTCGACAGGTCCATACTTGTCATCTATAAAAGAATAAAACCTGTCGAAGGGTAGTTCTGTTTTATATTTCTGGAACAAAATTAAAAGTGTGGGTAAATCAAAAGTTCTACCTTTAAGCTTGACATCCTTGGAAATTGAAACAACCGGCTCACCATTCTCAGAACTTAGATATTTTATCGTTTTTACATGATAAAGAGAATCGGAATAATCAAAATTGTATGTCGTTATTGAGGAGTCGGGGTATTCATAATCTACAGATCTAATGGATATCAGCCGGTCATGCTGCCTATCCATGAAGCTTTGATAGCGGTTGTGAAAATCAACGATAAAAACATTCGGATTAGAGTCAATTGTAATTCTATTGCATTGAACGGAGTCCTTCTTTGGATGCGGGATATCCAGGTCAAGAACCAGTGTTCCGATTCGCAAAGGACCATACTTTATCTTAAATACATAAGAATTGTATGCTTCCGAAGCAAAAGAAAATCCTGCTGCTACAATAGAAACTGAAATTATAAGCAAAATCAGGATGATTCGTTTCAAGTTCGAAGGTTTCATTATTTCTGGTTTTCAATTAATAATTATCAATAAATTCAGTGAGAAAAATATACCGGCAGAAAATTATTATTCTAAACTAATATAAAATGAGTACCAATAAAAATGCCCGGCGAGACTATAGCCGGGCGTAAACTTTTTATATTCATGATTATTAAATCTTCTTGACCCTGGGAGCTCGATGTGGTTCTCCACGAAGGTAGAAAAACTTCTTGGCATAGAGTCTCATCATCATTTCCATGTTTGATTCTATAACGTCGATGAGAACGGTTTTCTTTGTGTTACCCAGGCGGAAATCATCATAGATATATGGGTCTTCTTCAGTACCGACAACCAGTTTCATATTATAATACACAGATCGTCGGGAGAGTCTCCAGGTCTTAATAGTAAGCCATATTTTCCCTATTTCATTTGGCAGTGACTCATCCGGACTGCCACCTATCGCCCTGATCAATTTATCACGGTATTCCTCGTTCTCAGGGTTATTCCACTTATCCGGATCGACATGGGGGAATTGCTTAAAATGCCTGTCGTAACATTTCGCTTCAAGGTAAAACTCGAGGTACTCCATGGTGAAGTTTAAACGGGTTGTATCACCAATAAACTCAACGTCTAACAGATCGTAAAATGCGACGTTCTCCAAGTCCTTTTTATACTTGTTGTAATCAAACCAGGCAACTGTTTTATCGATCATAGATTCAATATCATATTGCGCTTCGGGATCATCCTTCGTGATCGCGGAATAAAAGATGATAAATCCTACTATCAGGATAACCGATGATATTGAAACTTTAAGGAAGGCTCTCCAGTATTTGTTCATTTTCTCTGTCTCCCTGACTAACGTAGTAACCTTCCGGCTGGAAGAGTCTAAACCTGAAATTATTACTTCATGCGAATGAACGAATATAAAGAAACGGGACGGGAAGGTAAAGAACTTTTACGTGTTTGTATATGCTCTTTTAACATAGAGATTATCAGTAATTTAACTATTGTTAAGCTAGAACATATACCCGATTCTCAGATGTGATATTGATTCATTCACTGTTCCCCAGTGGGAAGTAAACTGGATAGGTCCAAAACGAGTGAGAATTCCTATTGTCAACCCCGCACCTGCCTCCACGTCTTTACCATCAAATTCCAATGACCACTCATCACGAACCCGGCCAATATTTCCTTCCAACACAACAAACCTGTTATTCCACGTTTCCCATTGGACAGCGATACTGCCGATCTGCTTTGTGTCGCCAGCTAATTGCCCGGATTTTGCTCCAAGAAAACTGTCTATACCTCCTGCCGAGTATCCTGGAAAAATCGTAAAATCATCGTGTGTTAATGATCCGAGTGTAACTGCGGCTTGAATTGTGAAACGACTACTCACAGGTACATTTGCCTGAGCGGTAAAATCTCTGAGAATAAACGACTTGTTATTGACCTGGTCATATAAACTTTGATTGTAAGCTGCTTCAATAAATAGACCGCTTCTGGGAAAATTGATCCTGTCCAAAGTGTCGTACCAGAATATCGCGAACCAACTGAAAAATTCCTGTTTTATATCAGACTCATTATTGTCATCCTCTGGTGGATTAATTGCATTAAAATTGTCAGAGATTGCTGCCAGCCCTATCCCGAAAAGAGTTGTTGTAGAAAATATTGAGCCGACGAAAAGCTCGGTTGAACTGGAATTATGGTCGTAGGGAATTGAGACACCCGGTTCTTTGTTAAATATAAAATCTGATTCATAGTTGTTCAGCTGCAACCTTATTCCCAGACGAGGCTGGATCCCGGTATGGACAAAGTATGAGAGAGTTGAACCACTTATATTTCCCAGACGAACATCAGCTACTGCCATAGATCCCTGGAGACCAAGATTATGCCTTGTCAGATTAAAAATTACAGCAGCTTTATCATCGCTATCGTAGTGAAAACCAAATCTGACCGTGTTTGGATTCTTTTCAATTAGTTTAAAATGTAATATTGTGCCATCAGGTGTCGCTTCGAGACGGTAGGTAACTCTTTCAAAAAACTGGGTGCTGTAAACACGTTCAACACTTCTTTGAATCTCTGAACGTGCGATCCAGGTCTCTTTTTTTATGCCAAGCTGTGTTTTAACAAGTCTAAGTGGTGTTTTATCCAGTCCCTCTATTTCAATCGATGAGACATAAATGGTATCCGGGCTGATTGGCTTATAAACCGGTTTTCCCCGTCCGATGGATTTTAATGAATCTGCCAAAGCTCTCAACCTCGGCAGAAAATTGATTGCCGCGTTTTCACCAATTTCGATAATTTCCTCAACTCGTCCAAATTCGTGCATTGCAACATCATCCAGAGCCGGTTCGATGAGAATATCACAGAGATATCTTTGGTGGGTGTTTTCTTCTGCACTTTGGAATGCCATTGTCTGGTTGGTTATAGACCACAGGTCGTTAATGGACTCAACATCCTGCAAAGGCGTTCCCACGTCGACACCAATAATAAATTCAGCCCCAAGATCTATAGCGTCTGTCGCTGGCAGGTTTCGAGCGATATATCCATCAATCAATAATTTATCTTCAATCCAGACAGGTGTCATTAACGATGGGATAGACATACTGGCTCTAATTGCTTCAGAAAGAAATCCCCTGTTTAATACTACGGGTTCACCGTTCTCGAGATCTGTTGCTACACAAGCGAAGGGAACGGGAAAATCACTGAAATTCTCAATATCATGGACAGGCCAGGTAAGTTCAGTAATTTTATTACTGATTTTTTGACCGGGGATTACGCCGGTTGGCAGTTCAATGTCCCAGCCTTTTATCGGAAGTGAAAGAGTATACCTCGAATCATAGAATTTCTGCTCCATGGCCAAAGACCTGCGGCTTGGAGTATCGTCAAATATATCTGTCCAGTCAGTGTTAACGAATATGGATTCCAGTTCTGCGGCCGAATATCCAATCGAATATAAACCACCGACAACGGCACCCATGCTGGTTCCTGTAATTACCTCAATCTCCAGGTTTGCTTCTTCAAGAATCTTTAAGACACCTATATGAGCAATACCTTTTGCCCCACCACCACTCAGTACTAGACCAAGCACAGGACGATTCGGCTTTGATTCGTCTAATTCTGATTCAACAGCAGAACCTGGTTCCTGAGAAATAAACCAGGAATATTCGTCATGATTCTCCTGTTTGTTTATCGGATTATTAACGTTTTTAGCGGGAGTAGTTAATGGTGAGCATAACAAAGCAACTATAATAATTATTGTGAGATTAGCGCATTTAGAGTAGGATTTGGTCATCTTAGTTTTTAGTAGATCAGCTTGTGAGATATTATTTTGAAAGATATCTTCTAACAATAACATTTACAAATATTACTGGGAGAAATGTTGTATTTCACATATCTCGTTAAATGTGAAAGATTTAACTATTGGCCAGTCTTTACTCTCTAAGAATAATGATCTTTTTTTAACAATCTTTATGCCCTAAATTTGCTGACGTACAGATTTTTGAAGATAACTAAGATTCATTACAAGAATATTAAGTAATCCTTTAAAATACTTCTTTTCAAGGGATGATCTAACATTAGTAAGGTGACCTGTCATGGAAAAGTACCAGTGTGAAGTATGTGGTTATATTTATGATGAGGAAAAAGAAGGAACAAAATGGGAAGATCTCCCGGACAATTGGGTCTGCCCGGTATGTGGAGCCGCAAAAACCAGCTTCAAAAAAGTTTAAATCATCTATTCCTGTATTGACAGCTAACAATCCAGTTCCCCAGGTTATCTCTTTTGGGATATTTGCCGGATTCGTTTATTTATACCGAAACTGTCTTAAGTGTATGTATATAAAGAAATAATAATTGATTAATATCTTCTCTTAACTCACGTGTGCCCTGGGGCAACCTATGAAAGTGGTCGATATCAAGAGCTCGCGGTGAATGATATCAAATTTTGCTGTAAAATAAATAATTAATTTTCTTGTAGAAAGACCGATACTAGAGTCAGGGAAATTGAAATAGTTAAATGTTGGAAAAGATATTTCGGATTATAAAATGATAGGACAGCTGAAAAACCTTCTATCTGAAGATACCCTGGATTTTTACTGGGTAGAACATGGTACCGATCTGAAACTTGGTCCATTTCAGTTTCCTCCAGGATTACCGATACCTGTTGCCGGCAATCTAAATGAGCTTGCGCACATGACCTGGTTGTCTGTCCCGTATAAAACCAGGAAACCTGTTGCATCGGATTTTGAGATAAATCCCGACGGGCTCGATGGCGAAACTTTACTGAAAGAGTTCATTGACGGCAAAATAACCATTAGAGAAAATGATCTGAATACATTGATTGACCAGGTTGGTCGGTCACTCCTGATGATAGCTGCCCTTGACCGTGACAACAAGTATTTTAATGAAATTAAAGCAGTTATAGAAAATGTTGAGAGCGGATCAGCCCTTTTCGATATCCTGGTTAGAATAGGGAAATCCAATGTGGATATTGGATTGAGATACAGCGATAATGGGCAGCCCGAGGAAGCATTAAAGCACCTGATGATTGCATTTGCTTTACAGAATGGTGCTCATTTGATATCTCCTTCCACATATGGAGTTCTTTATAACCTGGGAATTCTCTGCAATGATATAGCCAACCGTTTCAGTCTGCCCGATCAGCAGGATGACGAAAAGTGGAAAAAGATATTCTGCTTTGAAAGCGCATATTTTATCCAGTTGGCACTTGCAGATGAGGATATTCGTAATAATACACCGGGATTATACCTTCTCGGGATGTGCAGAGAAGTTCTTGGTGAGAACGAGGGAGCTCAATCAGCCTATAAGATGTTTTTAAAATCATCTCAACTGGATAAATACCAGGATATAGTAAAAGATATAGAAATACGTCTTGATAAATTGAATAAAAAGAAATGATTGCAAAAGTTTCGGGAATTTTTGGAGAGTAAAAACCAAAAACAATAAATTATAATCTAAATAAGGTACCAGCTAAATAATTATCTTAGCATGAATGGAATAAATAAGAAGTTATGTCTTGACCAGAGATATTGAAAACGTTACTTTACCGGTGCGTTTCTGGCCATGAGAATTGATAACTTACTAAGGTGTAAAGGTTTGGAACGGAAAGACAAGAAACAAAAGAGACAGGGAAGAAGACAATTTACGCTACTGATACAGCGTGACGGTTCTTCTGATATCAAACGTCATACTCTTACTGACGGACGTCTGACGGTTCTCATTGGAGCCGGGCTGGCGTTGCTGGTTTTTATTATGGCTATTGGTGTTGTTTCAATCAGCGAATGGCGTTTTCATCAAAGAACCGGCCAATTGATTGCGGAAAACCGTCTTCTCGGACATCAACTCAGCGAAATCCAGAAGCACGTTCTCAGTGTTCAAAGCCTGGTAGACTCAATCGCTACAGAGGAAGAATTACTCAGGACAAAGGTCGACCTGCCTGTCATCAGTGAAGATGTTCGTATGGCTGGTGTAGGCAGTATGATGCCTCTAGAGAACCAGGTTATTGGTGATCAAAGGGTAGAGGACCTCCTGCTGGCTCTTGATCAGATTGACCGTGAACTTTCCATTCAGCAGCAATCTTTTAATGAAATACAGAAGAAGATAATTTCTGACGAAGAGCGGATGTCTCATATCCCGGCAATCAAACCGGTTAATACGGGACGATTTACCGATGGTTATGGTTATCGAAAAGATCCTTTTACCGGTAAAAGACGTTTCCACTACGGAGCGGATTTTGCCGCACCACGTGGTACACCTGTTTACGCTACTGCTGACGGTAAAGTAGTTAAAGTCAAAAAGATGGGTGGCTTCGGGAAGACTATCGAAGTTGACCACGGTTATGGCTACAGGACAGTTTACGGACACCTTCACGATTATAAGGTTAAAAGGGGCCAGAGCGTAAAGCGTGGTGATATCATTGGCCTTGTTGGAAGTACCGGAAGAAGTACAGGCCCTCACCTTCATTACGAAGTCCAGGTTGAAAAAAGAGCGGTAAACCCGTTGGATTATTTCTATGAGGGTTACGAACTGGCGAGAGGTAAAAAGCAACTATAATTATTTTTAGATAGAATAGAAAGGCTGCTTGAAGAAGCAGCCTTTTTTGTTTAAGTAGATTTTTATTGCGGCTATTTGACTCTAACCCTTCCGTCTTTATCTATGGTGATCGAGGTTGTATTGAGCTTAATAGAAAGCTCTTCAAGGTATTTATTAAATTTCATCTGATCTTTTAGAGAGAGGGGAGTGGGCTGAAAATTTACTTCCGCGTTATAAACGTTTACCGGCACTGCTCTTGAAGAAATGACCTTTCCGCCTTGAAAGTTAATATCAGCGATAAGGCCAATTTTGGCATTTTCACTGTAAGAAGCGAAGGCAAAATTCCCCAGGCTGTAAAAAACAGGAACATTCCTGTAAAACTCAATTCCCTGGACAACATGAGGATGATGACCAACAACCAGGTCAGCCCCAAGATCGATGCATAAATGTGCCAGATCCCTCTGGTAATCTTTGGGTTCGGTCATTTTCTCAGCACCCCAGTGGAATACTACCACTACAACATCATAATTGTCATTACAATGAGTGACAGCTTTCCGCACATCTTCATTATATGGAAATGCAGTTCCTGCAGTACTGTCCGTCGCCCAGAATTCTTCAGGGAAAGTTGCTGAAAATCCGAGGAATGCAACTTTCTGGTTCTTTATTTCAACCACCGCTTCTTTTCGTGCGTTTTTACGGTTTGAGCCGGCACCAAAATGTTTAACTCCGGAATGGTCGAGATATTTAATTGTATTTTGAAGACCGTCAGGGCCATAGTCGAGAACGTGGTTGTTTGCCAATGTGACTGCACGGATATTAGCGTTAAATAGACCTTTTTCTATCCCTGGCGGTGATTTCAAGAGATACTGTTTTTCCAGATAGGGCTCACCGTTTTCCAGGATAGGGCTTTCGAAATTACCGACCACGAGGTCCATCTGGTCGAATAACTCCCTGCATGCATTAAACGGGTAGTCTACACCAAAAGAATCAATAAAAGCCTCAGCCCAGTTCCCCAGGAAAATATCACCGACTAATCCCAACCTTATTATATCATCAGCCTGATTATCATCCTGACCGAATGAGAAATTTGAAGATAAAGAGAAGATTAACAATAAGATCAAGAGAAAGGGGACTATTCTCATGGATTATTCCTTTCAAATCTTGGCATTACTTGTTGATCGTACAAGATAAGTTAACCGTTAATATATTTTCTATTGTATTTTATTCTCCAACTCTAATCTACCGACATTCAGCTGTATAAATACTAATCTTGAAACAGTGGGTTAATTTCCGTAGTATATACTATAGCAGGACATCTGTCTGCCCCTGGGGACGATTGGATTCGACGGGGCGATGGGAGATGTCACTTGCGCGTCGGGAGGGTCTGCAGTCCCGTACCCCTGCAGTCAAACACAAAAATGCCGATGATTACGGCTATGCTCTCGCAGCCTAATTAAAGGTTGCGCGTCCGTGTAAAATTTCGTCCGTTCGGTTTTATACAGGGCGTCGCTTAGAACGGTCTGCACGGTGAAAATCGCCAGGGATTTTACCGTTAAGATTCACCTGGCTGGATTTTTCCCGCCTGCCGGCCGGCACTAGGGAATTATCGAGATTGCAGTAGACCGGATACACGCGTAGAGGGTGCCATGTCCCCGTCTCCGGACCCGGGTTCGATTCCCGGCGTCTCCACTAGGCTTCGTTTCGCTCACATGAGAGCGAAATGGAGCCTGCCACGGCGAAGTCACAGACGAAGCCGGGAATTCTTCACACAACCGGCGAAACTACGCCCTGGCAAGCTCATCTATTAAACAATTTATAGTGACTCCCAACGATAACTAATCATGAAAAACTATCATTACGTATATATACTTGTGTCTGAGAAAAATCCAAATTGTCATTATACAGGAATAACTGAAGATTTGGAGTCTCGGTTAAAGGCTCATAACGCTGGACAATCACCTCACACCGCGAAGAACAGACCATGGCAAATTGAAACTGCAATTGCATTTCATTCTAAAGTAAAAGCATTAGCATTCGAAAAATACCTCAAATCACATTCAGGGCGGGCATTTGCTTCGAAGCACTTCTAGTTCAGTCACAACGAATTTTTTTTCTGAGTACAAGACAGTTGATCTCTATCAGAATTTGCGCCTGAGGCGCATTCGATTTTCGGCGTCTCCTCTTCGAACCCACAGAAATGTGGGTTCACTCGTTTGGGGGAATAATGATTACAGTTTATGTAATAGAAAGCATTGAAAATGGAAAAAGGTATGTTGGTATAACAAACAACCTTGGAAGAAGGTTAAGGGAACACAGGTCTAAACAGACAAAAGGGAGCGAGATACTAGGAAAATTCAAATTAATCTATAAAGAAGAACACGATGATTATGCATCAGCACGAGAACGAGAAAAGTTTCTGAAATCTGGTACTGGCAAAGACTTTCTTAATCAAGTCTGTCCCCGTCTCCGGTCCACCTCTGGCGGATAAAACCCAGGCTTGTGCGCCTGTGGCGCATTCGATTCCCGGCGTCTCCACTTCGAACCCACAGAAATGTGGGTTCACTCGTTGGGGGGATTATTAATTGTGACGCATAGAAACGTTTTGTGGTTAGCATAGCTAACTAACGCAGGTAAACTACTTTTTTTATTATCTCTTCTGATAGTACTTTGTTTTTTAATGATATAAAATATATTCCACTTGATAAACCATCCGGTTTCCAGGTAAAACAATGTTCGCCTGGTCCAACTTTATCTTCTGCCAGATTAAATACTTCTTGCCCAAGCAGGTTAAAAATTGAAATATTTACTAGATCCAAATACGAAGTTTCCATTCTTATCTGTACTTCATTATTAAACGGGTTAGGCCAACAGGATAAAGATATTTTGCCTGGCAAATTCATCCTGGTATCTAAATTTGGGGCTGTATTTACAGGTAATCCCAAATCACCTTCCGGGCTTAGGATATTCGCCACAATCGTTACTTCTTCATCAGAGTATTCTTTCGCCCATACTACAAAAATATTACCCAAATTATCGTTTAAAAGCATCCAATCCTCAGAAGCAACAGTATCCATGATTGCACTCCAGTTAAAAGCACCCAGGGTATCCCATTTAAACACGTGGAAATCAGTATCGTATGAATAGGGTTTATTATATATTCCCCATTGTCGTAAAGTGAAATATCCGGGATGTATTAATGCATCCAATAGAATACTTTCCCCTGGCAATGTAGGTTCCAGATCACTATTTAGATGAACATAATTATACGCATTTTGATCTGAAACAATTATAAATCCATAAGAATCAGTCCCGACTTTTTGAATGTTAGAAACTCTTTCAAAACCCTGCAGAGAATATCCATCATCCCATGGCAGATTACCAAGCGTTGAAATTCCTGTTATATGAATCTGTGTCCTTTCTTCATTTGAACCAGCTATCAATGCTGTACCCTGCGCCCAACAATCGCATAGCCGATCAATATAGATAAGACTATCTGGTAGTTCTATTTCCCCATGATTCCATGATAACACCCAATTTGAGTTCATATGCATAATCTCATCTTGAGAATCTATAAACCAGCCTCCATCTCCATCCTCAACATTTGGTGATCCCCATAATTCAAGCTCTTGATTCTCTTCCCATACAGGATTACCCCCCATGTCATATTCTTGCGCATAAATTCCTCCAGGCCAACCGAATTCATGATCAATCACCCATATTATCATCACGTTACCATTTGATTGAATCCTTAGTAAACGAATAAGGAAAAATTCAACATCATGATGGCTTCTCTGATCCTGAACAATAATCCCGCTTTCACCCCAGGCCGGTCCATTAGCATCCATTCTTTGCATGCGGATTTCATTATTATAATATCCCCATTCACCCTCATCTGCGTCACGGTAGTCTGACCATGCTACCCATACATTTCCAATTCCATCTGTTACCATTTTATGATTGTATCTATGATTATAAGTTGAATCTACATACATTGGACCATCGCCATCCGGATGCGATGGCCAGCGAACGTTCCCCTCTTGATCAATCCCCTGCAAGTATAAATAGTTCAAATAAGAATTTGGTCTCGAATAGGCAGTCTCTATGAGTATATAGAACCCGTCCTCTCCATCTTTAATGACCATGAGCGGTTCTTCATAACCTCCAGAACCACCAAGTTGAATATTTGAATATTGTTCTGTAGGCCATTCCGAATATGATTCACATGGTAAGCAGAAACAGAAAGCAAGAATAAGGACAACAAGTAATTTAAATCGAGAAAGAGTATTCCTGTTAAAACCGAGTTCACAGGAAAAGAAAAAGCCAGCTATTTGTGTACTCATCACATTCCCCCCAAGACATTTTGGTAGATTCGTATTATAAACTACATTTTTCAGTACACATAAAACAAGCGTAATCGGAATATTATCATCTTATTCGGTAAGATTGATTAAAATATCGCTAATAGCTTTTGAAGCTTTTGCCAGCTTGACACAATCTGCAAGTTCAGGTCTGTCTTTAGGAGTATGTGTAATTTCCGAACACAACTGCGTAAAATTACCTGAAGTAATTGCAACAGCCGGAACTCCCTGCATTGTAAATATCGAATGATCACCCTGCACCCACGGTTCTCCATGGATAAATTCATCATCGGCGTCAAATGTTTTCTTAATGATGGAATCAAAATGTTCAGGGCAGTTATACAGTGAGAAAGCGGTTCGGGCGTCTTTAAAACCTGCCCCATCAATGTTTATCACCAGTTTAATATCCCTGGTACTATCACCGAGAGATTTGAGATATTGTGTCTGTCCCGGTGCAGAATAATAGTCTTCACCGTTAAATGCTATTATTTCAATTATTGTATCATTCGAATAATCCTTCAGCAGTTCCGCGGTTCCAAGGAGAGTTATTATTCCTGTCGCATCGTCCAACGCTCCCGGTGTGTCTTTTTTAGAATCGATATGTGCAAATACAAGAATCTTGTTTGACTGGTCGGATCCTTTCGAAGCAATAACATTACAACCTGTTGCGGGAATTCTTTTGGATTCGAAAGAGAGATGTATCTCATCGCCTGCAAAATTCAGTAACTCTTTTCCTTCAACATCCTTCATATAAACTGAGGGGATATCAAAATCACCATCTTCGAACATGGGGAAGGGGTACATACTTCCGGCAAGTTGTGGATTTTTTCCAGTAGCGCAGATTAAAGCGGCTGGCTGCTTTTCCTCCAGGATTCGATGAATTATTTGATGTTCTTCAGGATTATAAAAAACATAGTTTTTAGGCAATATCTGTTCCCTGGCAATGTCTCCATGAAGCAGTACAATCTTACTGGTTATATCTCCATTTTCCAGCTCATCAATATTAGAGACAGGAACAAGTTCAGCCTCGATATCGCAAGGCAGGGAGTAAGGACTAACGTGAGCATTCCATTTTTTACCACCTACTTCTAACAAAACAGCGCCAAACTCCCAGTCAATACAATCGAATGGAGGAGATGAGGTTTTGAAGCCAAAAGATGAGATTACCTTTTCGAAATATTTAGTCGCTTGATGATTTCCCTCGCTTCCCACATGCCGGTTAGATACCTGGTTGCAGAGATAGTCAAGATAAGATTCCAGTTTATTCGTTAAATACAACTCATCCATTATTAACCTCATTTTTCAATTCTTCCAGGTATTCTTTCACCCATTTTATCTCGCCCTCGAATATCCTGATCGGTCTGCGCGACAATGCTAACTTATGAGTAACGCAATTAACACTCTTGAGATAATCATCCAGCTTACCGTAGTCTTGGATCTTTTTTTCCAATGCAAGTTTGTATTCTTCCAGACATACGATCGCTTTATCGCGTTTGATCACCGCCAGGTTGGATATTGCCAGATCCATCTGCCATTTCATGTGCTCAGGTACACTGAGGATTTTTCTCACCTTCCAACGCAATACGTTAAGCCCATCTTTTGAAACTGAATAGACCTTCCTGGCACGATTCTCTTCACTGATTTCCGTTTCTGCTGAAACCAGGTTGTCTTTCTCCAGCTTACGTAACAATTTGTAAATAGAGGACATTGATAAATCTGTCCAGAACCTCATATCTCTTTGACGGACATCTATTTCTACCTGGTAAGGATGTTTTGGCCCTTCTGCCAGCAATCCCAATAATGCCGTTTCCGCATTTGTCAGATCACGCATAATTATCTCTCCTCTACTGTACTACTATAATATAGTAATAGTACAATATAGTTTCAGTATCATAAACAGATCCGTCTCGAGAGCCATTTATACAGGTTTTTATCGGTTTTTGAAACGAAATAGAGTTTCTGCGGTTTAACTCTTGTAAGATAGTTAGGAGTACCTTACTTTGTAGAAACATCTAATCTGAAAATTGATTAGGATCATTATTTTAAATTGGATAATTTGAATAAGAGGAGAATAAAATGTCGACAGTAAAACCTATTCCTGAAGGATACAGAACAATTACACCGCACCTGGTTATACGCAATGGTGAAGAGGCAATTGAGTTTTATAAAAAGGCTTTTGGTGCTGAAGTCGTTTACGTTATGCCTGGTGAAGATGGAAAGGGCGTTATGCACGCGTCGTTGGTTATTGGTGATTCACGTTTTATGATCGCTGATGAAATGCCTCATATGGAAAGATGGCTTTCCCCTGATTCGCTGAATGGAACTACAATGGGAATTCATCTCTATGTCGAAGATGCGGATGCGGCATATCAGCAGGCCATTGATGCCGGTGCAACCTCTGCAATGGAGCCGATGGATACCTTCTGGGGTGACCGTTACGGGATGTGTTTTGATCCATATGGGCATGCCTGGACAATCGCTACCCACAAGGAAGATTTGACCCCTGAACAGATGGATGAAAAATATAAAGAGTGGAAGGCTAATTGCTAGCTCCACGAAGCATAAACAAGAGTAAGTCTGATGAATTATAATGAAGTAATGGCTGAGCTTGAATCCCATGGTACAGAACAGAACCGTAAGATCTACAAAAGACATGGATCAGGCGATAACCTGTTCGGTGTCAGTTTTGCCAACCTGAACAAGATGAAAAAGAAGATTAAGGTAGATCATAGCCTGGCGACTCAGCTCTGGGACTCGGGTAACACAGATGCTCAATCGCTGGCTACGATGATAGTTGATCCCTCTTTGATGAAAAAGACAGATCTTGAGAAATGGGCTAAAGATGTCAATTATTACCTGCTGGCGGATTTGCTGGCGGGTAATATTGTTATCAAAACACCCCATGCAGCCAGCTTGATGAAAAAATGGACAAAATCTAAACAGGAATACATCGGTCAATCTGGCTGGGACATTCTTGCACAACTTGCCATGCAGGAAAATGAACTCGATGATGAATTCTTTAAACCTTACCTCGAGACAATTGAGGAAAATATTCATCAATCGAAGAACCGTACAAAACACGCGATGAACATGGCGTTGATTTCAATAGGTATCAGGAATTCTAAGCTTCAAAAACTTGCAGTTTCTGCGGCTAAACGAATCGGTAAGGTAGATGTTGACCATGGAGAAACATCCTGTAAAACACCTGATGCAATTCAATATATTGAAAAGGCTGTAAAAAGAAAGAAAGCCAAAACGAAGTAGTAAAACATTTTTATGTTTTGCTGTTTCTACCTTCCTAATGCAACAGGGATTCTTAGAAATTGAGAATCCCTGTATTAATATGCGTATTCTACTCACCCTGCTGTATATATATTTCACAATGCATGATATCTTCTCATTTCATTCCAATTCTAAAACGCCTGGATCAAATCTAGCAGCAATGGTAGTTACGGGGATAGTGCAATATGTGGCTGGTAAGTGGCATGGAATCTGCGTTTGTGCGGTTCTATAAACATATTTAACCGGTTTATGAGAAACACAGGGGGAATTAACTGGATGTTACCTGCTACACCAAAGATCAGGCTAATAGTTTCAGTCGTCTTATTAAACCTACTTGTACTTTTTGCTCATGTCTGTACTGTCAGGGCTGTTGAATCAATCAATATCCCTGACTTCTTTCCTCAATACAAAATTACTGTGAACAATGATCCCATGGATGGGTGCATTTATCTGAGCGGTCAAATCCAGGGGAGTTCCATCTCATTCCATTGTATAATGACAAATGATGGTCAGTTACTTTACTATCAAATTGAGCATGAGCTCTCTATTTTTGGTTTTCATCCTTATCCGGATCGCCAGCAGATGAGCTTTTTCAAGTTTGGTGATCGATGTTGGTATCTCCAGGACCTCAACTTCGACATAGTTGATACACTCAGGGTAAATGGAGATTTTCGAACTGATAGTCATGAGTTGTATTTCGATGCGGACGGTCATGCCTGGATGATCGGACAGGAGGATGTCCTTGTTGATATGAGTGAAACTGTCGATGGTGGTCATCCGGAGGCGATTGTCATCGGGATGGTTATCCAGGAGTTGGATGAAAATGGTGAAATCCTTTTCGAATGGCATAGCCTTGACCATATACCCATTCTAGATACTGACCGGGAGGAAGTGGATTTAACTGAAGAAGTGATTGATTATATGCACTCTAATTCAATCTATGTTGATACAGATGGAAACGTAATTGTATCGAGTAGAAACCTGAACGAGGTAACGAAAATAGACTATGAGACGGGTGAGATCATCTGGAGATTAGGTGCAGGTCATGGAAACATGTTTACGTTTGTAGATGATGATCCTAATGAAGGATTTAATCTCCAGCATTTTGCACATCGTTTAGAAAATGATAATCTGCTGGTATTTGATAACGGCAAATTACATGATCCACCTGTTGCGAGCGCAAAAGAGTATGAACTTGATGAAGAGAACTTGATAGCGACTCGCGTATGGTCATATGAGCAGGATCCCTGGTCGATGAGCTTTGCAATGGGAAGTGCAAGCCGTCTGGAAAACGGCAATACAATTATCTGCTGGGGAGTTCCAGATCCTGATGATCCCCTTATTGCATCAGAGGTTACACCGGAAGGGGAAACAGCCTGGGAGATTGAATTTACTGAAGTTGATGATCGAAAAGTTCATTGTTATCGTGCATATCGAACAGAAATGACAGGAATTGCCGCAAAACCATACCTGACGTATGAAATTCGAGAGGATTCGTTATTATTCTATATGAATCATTTTGGCGCCGATTCACTTTCTGGCTACCAGCTTTTCCTGGATACACATCCTGAACCTACAGAATTCTATGGTGAGTATGAGACTGGAAAAATTGTCCTGACAGACCTGGAGCCCGGACGATACTATTTTGCACGGATAAAGAGTATTCAGGATAATCAAACAAGTGATTATTCCAATAGAGTTCAGTTCAGGTATAGTGGAACTCCTGTTGAAGAACAAACTCCCCCGGCATATTCGGAACAGCATAATAAGTTAGGAATCTGGCCGAATCCGGCAAATCCTCAATCGACTATCCAGATAGATATATCACAACCTTCATATATAAAATTGTCTGTCGTCAATCTACTCGGCAGAGAAGTAGATACCATCTATGCAGGACAACTCTTAGCAGGAAATCATTCATTTGTATTCAATGGTAAACAACTGGCAAATGGCATCTATTTCGTAACAGCCATGTGCGACCAACAGTTAAAAACCGTTGAAAAAGTTTTGCTGCTTCAGTAGCTGTTTAAGAGCAAAAAGGTTTTGCTATTTAAGAAAACAATTTTACATTTGTTGAATTAATTTACTAACTACTTGAGAACTGTTTCAGGGGAGGAAAAAATGTTACGTGGATTTACAGCTTTGCTGATGATTATTGCGTGTTATTTCGTTGTACCCGTATCGGCTCTGGATGTAGTAGTACCAGAAGAGTTTTTTGATTATTCCATCGATATCAACGTAGATCCCTTTGATGGATATAATTTCATGGCTCCAGGTGCAAGGGATGCTAACGGGGATCGTTATTCATTTGTTACGATAATGGATAATGATGGTGAGATTGTCTATTTCAAAAAAACTCCACCGGGATCATATTTCTATAATTTTACCCCATTCCCGGAATTAGGATTGTTTGCGTACGTGGATCGGAACAGCGATCCTTCAAAATATTATGTCATGGATCTCACCTATACCCTGGTTGACTCTATCATTCCTGCAAACGGTTTTCCGCTTGATAACCATGAAATACTAATCTTCGGCGAAGATGAAGACCGCCGTTATTGGGTTATCGGCGACGATGAACGTCCGATTGATATGAGTGAAATAGTTGAGGGTGGCGATCCTGACGCTATCGTTCTCGGGATGGTTATCCAGGAACTTGATGCAGACGGTGGAGTCATCTGGGAATGGAAAAGCCTTGACCATACGGACGAAATCCCGATTACCGATGCCGAAGGATACCGTGACCTGACAGATGACTACATTGATTATCTCCACACCAACGCTATCGAGATCGATACCGATAGCAACGTGATGCTTTCCCAGAGGGGAACCAGTGAGATAACAAAAATTAACTATGATACCCAGGAAGTGATCTGGCGTTGGGGTGGAGGACCTGGCAACATGTTTGACTTTGTCGACGATCTTCCCGGTCAGGATTCAGCGTTTTATCTCATGCATGATATCCGTCGTCTTGATAACGGTAATGTTGTTATTTTCGACAACGGGGGATTACGTGAAGAACAGGTTAGTTTTGCCAAGGAATATATCCTTGATGAAGAGAATCTTACTGCTACACTGGTCTGGTCCTATGCCCAGGATCCTGAATCCTACTCGCGCGCCCGGGGAGGACATCGTATCCTCGAGAATGGAAACCACTTAATCGGGTGGGGTTTAGGTAAATCCACGGACATTTATACTACAGAAGTCCGTGTCGATGGTACTATTGAATGGCAGCTGACATTCCCTGATACCGAGTGGGAGCAGGAGGTTAACGATTATCGAGCCTACCGTTCGACAATGATAGGAATTGCAGCACGTCCATATGTCATCGATGACGCTGATAACGAAGCGGTTACAGTTTATTGTAACTGGTTCGGTCATGAAGATGAGATAGCCTCCTACAATGTATATATGGATGAAACTCCGGAAGCGACCACACTCTATGGAAATACTGATACCGGTATTATGGTTCTGGAAGGATTAACAAACCAGTCCCCCTATTATATCCGGATAAAAGCTGTTAATGGCGATGGTGAAGAAATCAGTGATTATTCGAACGAAGTTGAATCCGTTCCGACAAATGTAAAAGATCAGTATAACAATATATTGCCCAAGGCATACGTACTGGGCCAGAATTATCCCAACCCATTTAATCCAACAACACAGGTTGATATCAGTCTTCCAAATACCTCGAAGTTGATTGTTAAGGTATATAACCTGCTAGGACAGGATGTAGCGGTTCTTTATAACGGGATTGCGACTGCTGGCGTTAAAAACCTGGCATTTGACGGCTCAGGATTGACCAGCGGTGTATATCTTGTTCGTGCTGAAGTACCGGGAAAAATGAACCAGGTGAGGAAGATCGTTTTGATGAAGTAACATAATCGCTGTTAGAATCTAAATATTTTGGGTGGCCCAGTTGGCTGTGACAACTGGGTTTACTTTCGTTAATACAATTATCAAGCCTAGTAGCCCGGGTTCCCCCGAACCCGTCCTACTTTTTATCCTCTAAATT
>JANQEY010000225.1 GCA_028278125.1 bacterium
GAGAGTAAAACCTGTTTTCCACATTCTTTCCGTTTCAGATGAGTCTGTCCCCAGGGTCTGCCAATTCTGATGACCGTTCAATTTTTTCCACCATTGATACGAAAACGTTCCACACGGCCATGCATCCCAATTTGCGTACCATGTACCATAATCTTTAAATCCAAGCTCATCAGGTCCGGTGATTGTGACACTTTTTAACTCTCTACCAAAAAGACAAAAATTATCATCCCAGCCAGAAGTTTGTTGTGATATTTCACATTCTTTTACTGGATCATCATCCACATAATCAGGGCAATCTAGATATTCTGTTTCTGTATCAGTAAATGCGTCATGAAACGATATGTCACTATCATCTTCAACTTCATCCTTCCAGAACGATATGAAGGAATTTGGGGGTACTCCGTCTGTTCTGTCAGAAGTGGTTAAACCGTCATCGGCCGCAGCAAAGGACAGTTTATTGCATACATCCCTAATTTCATCGTTTGATGCCGATGCCTCGTCCCAAAATCCATAGCTATTGCAAAAACCGGTTACGAATACCACATATGTTTTACTGTTTACTACATGGTCAGTTCTATCTAGTAGGTCTGATTTTAAATACGATGCAAATGTATAATCTGGTATTTGGTCGGTGTCAAAAAAGGAATAGTAATGGAGTGTTCCTGACGGATTTTTACCTCTATGACCACACATGAGAATAATTACCATACTCGAATCGGTGTTTTCGATTTTACTATTTATATCGAGGAAGGTCTGACGGATACCATATCTGCTCTGATAATCTGGAAGTGTTGCTGGTCTATAATTGGAGGGTTCCTCCGAGCATATCTGGGTATCCTCAAAATAACTATAATAATCCAGAGTTCGGTTTTTATCCCCACTTAAATTATGAACATAAATATCTGAATTGGTAAATTCATAATCGTCGAGAAGTACACCGAATGTAGACGCCATTTCATATTGAACAAATTCTTCGTCAGTTGTTATTTCCGTTTCTTGTCCTCCGAAAATTAAAATCGCATATCGGCCGTATTCTCCAGCTAAAACTGTTGAGAACGTTACAAAGAATATGAAAAGAAGTGCCGTAAGAATAATCTTTCGGATTAACATTGCATCCTCCTTCTTTGAATGGTTCATGATCGTCATTGTGATCTCGCCTTATAATGAACCATTAGCATCCCTCCTTTCTACTGAGTGTCAGGTACATAATGAATTATTGTAGAGTTGAATTATTTTACATATTATTGGTCCACAATCATGGGAACCAACTTACCCACCAGCCCGCCTGTACAAAATTGGATGACATTTGAGGTGAATTCTATGTTCAACAGGTCGATGGTATCCCATTCATGATGCAATCCCGGATAAGACTGAACATAACCACCAGTATATTCTGAAATACCAAGAGCTGGATAGCCTTTCTCATAATAGGATCTACAATCGCTTAAATGGTCATCATCTTCGTAGTAAATCATGCTATGATAATTAAGAGCTGTTGCTATGAATTGAGTTCTAAAATCTATATTGTGGGAATAGATTTGAATATCATACACATTATCCGGCGCATATCCTATCATGTCAAGATTTACCATGCCGAGAATTGATTCATGCAAAATCCCGGCAATGCGTGTTGCATGGCGGCTACCTTGAAGACCGATTTCTTCCGCAGCAAAAAGGATGAATTCTATCGTATAATCGAAATTATAATCCTTCATGATCCTGGCTGTCTCGAGTACGCAGGCTGTGCCGCTGGCGTTGTCATTCGCTCCCGGAGCCGGCATAGCGGAGTCGCTATTAATAGAATCGTAATGAGCGCCGATGATGTACTTATGCTCCGGGTGCAACTTGCCCTGTTTCTGAACTTTTATGTTATGAAAAAAGACTTCATCAGGCAATCCATTCGTATCGACGGTCCACGTATATCCACCATCGAAGGTACGCGCGAAACGTATATCGCTGTTTCCTGTGAGAAAACCATCGTGTTCGTTCCTAAAGCAAATGTCTGTTAAGCCCTCACCGATTTCGAAATGCTGCCATGTCTGACCGCCGTCCTCTGAAACATGGCAGCCTCCACCTACTGCAACGATTGTTTGACGATCGATGATTTCAAAATCATAAATGTATGAGAAATCCGATGGAAACTGCCAGTTATCGCCCCCGTCATCCGTTACCCATAGTCTGCTTGAATTTTGTCCTTTGATCAGCATGACGCCGAAATCTCGATCGCTGAATCTTATTTTCAGCACATCTCCTTCGAAATCCTGCGATGTCCATGTAAGACCGCCATCCGTTGTCCGATATGTACTAGGAAAACCATCGAAGGAATATGAGCCAATCCATCCATTTAAATCATCGCTGAAATATACTTCGTTTATTCCATGAGCGCTATGACCAAAATTTTGAGGAATACGGTCCCAGGAATTCCCGCCGTTTTTAGTAAAATAAACGCTGTTTCCGATTCCTATCCATCCTTTTTCTCTAGTGAGGAAATAGATAACCTCTACACCACTCAAATCAGGGGCGATTGTCTGCATATCCTGCCAGGTATTGCCTCCATCCGTGGTCCTATAAGCATTTAAGGGTGATGTTTTTTCCCATACCCAACCATACTTATCATCTATGAAATGCACACCATCCAATTTTCCCAAAAGTCCTAGATCCAGCCGCTCCCATGTAAGACCGCCATCTACTGTTCGCAGTACTACTCCAGCTTTTCCAACCATCCACCCTTGATTATCATTCGTGAATTCAATATCATAAAAACGATGATTAAAAAATGTCTGGTATTCTACAGTGTACCCATAAGATTCGAGTTCACCTTTGATCCACTCGGCCGCTTCGAAACATTTCGGCGAATACGCATACCGTGTCCCGAAATCCTGGAGTGTCTGGATGGTGTTTCGGATGCGGTTGGAATCGATCTGGGCGATGATTTGGGGGATTAGAGTCGTGTCGGCCACCCAGGTAGGTTGGGGATCGGGATCCGGCTCGATGGGTGTGCGCGGCTTCTGGCAGGCGCCGATCAGTAGTAGAACGGTTCCGATCATGCAGATAGCCGGGATCGAAATCGATAGAATTCTTGCCTTCATGGGTTTTTCCTCAATTGGTTATTTGCTAACAATTAATGGGCCAAAC
>JANQEY010000226.1 GCA_028278125.1 bacterium
GAGAGTAAAACCTGTTTTCCACATTCTTTCCGTTTCAGATGAGTCTGTCCCCAGGGTCTGCCAATTCTGATGACCGTTCAATTTTTTCCACCATTGATATGAAAACGTACCACACGGCCAGGCATCCCAATTTGCGTACCATGTGCCATAATCTTTAAAACCAAGCTCAACAGGGCCTGTGATTGTGACTGAAGAAAGCTCTCTTCCAAATAGCGTAAAGCTGGTATCCCAATTTGTCGCCTTATAGACTCGTATGGGATCATCATCAACACAAGCTTCATCTGCCAATCTATCTGTCTCAGCATTCACGTACGCACGCTGTATGGTGATTCCGACAGTGTCTTCAACAGCATCCTTCCAGTACTTCATGAAAGAATGATCAGGATCTCCATCAATAGTATCACCAAAACCGAGTCCATCGTCTGCAGCGGCAAAGGATATATGGTTACAAACATCTTTCATTTCTGCCGCAATTCTATCATCCCAGAATCCGTACGCATTACAGAATCCACCAATAAATACTATTTTAGTACTATCATTCACATTATTCCCATTATACGTGAGTAGGTCTTGCTTTACCCAATCTGAGAAATCCACGTCGTCTACTATACTCGTATATAAACCATATGTATGTAATGTGTCTCCTTGGGCAACGCCCCTTCTATGTCCACACATATAAATGAAAACGAGACTGGAGTCGTTAGAATCAATACTGGCATTTAATGTATGAAACGATTGCTTAAGACTGCTCTCCGTTGCCGGATGATAATTAGTAACTTCATCCGTAAAGTAATCATATTCCATACTATCCTTGCTTCCGCTTAAACAATGCACATATATATCAGCATTTGAGAATTGGTAATCATTCAACAAGACGTCAAACATAGGCGCTACTTCGTGCTCAACGAATAGACTGTCTGCTGGGTAAGTTGGACCACTTTCTAATGATTGTGTTTTTTGACCTCCAAAAATCAACAACGCATACCTGCCGTAAGATGTAGCAAGTACTTGACTCGTGTCAAACCACGAACAGAGCAGTACAAGCAGCATGACTGAAACAAACATTTTACTTTGCATGAGAGCCTCCTTTCGCTTCATTTTAGGCGATAATAAGATTTAACTAATCAGTTATACGTTATAAATAATACCTTACCTTTGTATTGTCTGGCGACTTCCATCTATCTCTACAACTGGTTGCAGAAAATGCAACAATCCACCCATAGTAAAACGAATAATCTCCGAAGCGTAATCAAGATTCAACTTGTCGATTGTATCCCATGGATAGTGTAATGCAGGATACCGGTCATCCTCAAACACAGATAAAGCCGAATACCCGTTAATATAATAAGCTTTGTCATCCCAGCTATTATCATCGATTGTATAGTAAATAATATCTGTATAAATGCTTGCCCCTCTAATGAAAGAAGACCTAAATTCAACATCCAACGACATGATATTGAAGTCATAAATGTCTCCAACCGGACAATATCCTATCATATCCATGTTGATCATCCCGCGAATGTCTTCGCTGATGACAGCAGAGTACTGCGCTGCGTATCTGCTACCCTGCAATCCCACCTCTTCACCTGAAAACAAGATAAATTCAATGGTGTAGTCGAATTCATGATCTCGAAGAAGTCGTGCGATCTCAAGCACGCCAGCCGTTCCACTCGCATTGTCGTTGGCGCCCGGTGCCCCCACTGGACCTATCTCTTTGATATAAGAATCATAATGAGCGCCGATAATGTATTTGCGATCCCTGTGGATTTTTCCATGTTTAACTGCTTTGATGTTATGAAAGTAGACTTCCGGTGGCAGACCTTCACGTTTGTACAGCCAGTTTTTTCCTCCGTCCGGACTTTGCATAATGGGCGATTGGTAGCCCGTCATGACACCTTCAAGCTCATTTCTGAAAGCGATATCGGTATACCTTCGTTCTGTCAAGTACTCCTGCCAGGTCGTACCCCCGTCTTCCGATAGAAAATATCCGGGACCGACGGCAACAATTCTTGTTTCGGAGAGAATGTCGAAATCAATGATTCGATGTTGACTGAGAACTGTCACCCATTCATCCCCACCATCCCGCGTAATCTTCAATATACCGTTCTGGCCGATCATGAGACCGAAACGATCGTTATAAAATCGTATCTTTTTCACATCTCTTTCGAAATCAAGGGCAGTCCATGTTTGTCCGCCATCGTCTGTCTTGTATATCTTGTTATAATCACTAAGCCAACCCACATCATTACTTAAAAAATACAACTCTGTGATATGGTCAAAATTTGATCCATGTCTTATCCATGTATCTCCGCCGTTCTCTGTAAAAAAAAGTTTACCAGAAACGGCTCCAAACCATCCCTTTTTTCTATTCAAAAAATAGACAACACTAAGAGGTTCATAGAATAATGATCCTATTTTATCCCAAGTCTCTCCACCATCTTTAGTTGAATAGGAATTAAAGTACCCATTATCCTTCCACACCCATCCATATTGTTCATCCAGGAAATATGTACGGTTAAAGTAAATATATGAATCGCTCTCTTTTACTTCCCATGTCTGACCGCCATCCCGGGTCATCAATATCAAGCTGCCCTCTCCTACCATACATCCCACATTCTCACTCACGAATTCAATATCATAGAACCGGTGTACATTCGGGAAATAGGTTTGATACTCAACATCGTACCCGTACGACTCAAGTTCAGCCTTAATCCACTGTGCTGCTTGATAGCATCTGGGATCATAGTTATATCGCGTCCCAAAATCTTGAAGTGTTTGAATAGTGTTGCGGATGCGGTTGGAATCGATCCTGTTGATGATCTGGGGGATCAGGGTCGTGTCGGCCACCCAGGTGGGTTGGGGATCGGGATCCGGCTCGCTGGGGGTGCGCGGCTTCTGGCAGGCGCCGATCAGTAGTAGAAATGTTCCGATCATGCAGATAGCCGGGATCGAAATCGATAGAATTCTTGCCTTCATGGGTTTTTCCTCAATTGGTTATTTGCTAACAATTAATGGGCCAAAC
>JANQEY010000237.1 GCA_028278125.1 bacterium
TCCCCTTGATCGTATTGGATGAGTCGGTTGGCCAAGTCATACTGGTACCCATTGTCCTTGCCGGCATAATGCCCCTTCCACTCAAAAGTCCGACAGTTTCCAATGTCATACTCATAGGCAAAGTGGCAAATCTCCTGCCGTCCTTTGTTCTTACTCGTGTTCTGATGCGTTATTTCAGTCAGGCGACCGAAACCGTCATATCCATCCGGATAGATTAGAGTCTGTACAGCGTTCCCATAGTTTATCTTGGTGATCCGCCCTCCCGGCCCCTGATACTGCCTCAAGGTTTGCCCGATCCCAAGACTCCCACTAGCGTCAATGGCACGGATCCGCTGGAGCGCATCAAAAGAGTAGGAGACGCTGTACGACGAAGCTAGTGTCGTGTCAATTTTCTTTCTACTCTTAAGCCCGTTGTATTCCAAATAGATAGATTCTTCTTCGTTGATGTTTGTCCCTGTTATACCCTGCGTTTCTTCAATGATATTGTCCATGGAATCGTACCTTCTATTAACAGTGGTATAGAAGGTGTTCTCGTTCTCATCAACGGCGGTTGTTGATACTTCCACGATCCGATCCAGGCCATCGTAAAGGTAGTCTATATCTCTATTACCATATAATTCCACACCCTCTTCAATGGTAATATCCTCGCTCGTCTTCTGCTTATCTACATAAGTGGAGTGGACCGTGAATAAAAGAGCCGGACCCACCTCATCGTAAGCCTTTAAGTCCTCTATAAGATCGTCCCTTCGATAGGAGAGCTCCTCATAAGTGCCATCGGCATACTCAATTTTCTCTTTACGATTGAGCGCATCATAAAAGTACTCCGTGCTATTCTCCAGATCATCGATCTCCTTTTTTAGATTCCCATTTCGATCATAGACCATTTTCTTGATTATGAGCTGGTCGGCATTGTTCTCCCCAGTAATTACGCCTTGCGTAAAAGTGGCATTGTATCCAAAGATCTGCGTGGTCATTCGACCCAAGGTGTCGTAGCAGTATTTAGTCCCCACATCTTTAGGATTCAACTCTTCAATCCTATTCCCCAGCTGGTCATACATATAGGTCCATACTTGATCGTCTCCGCCCTGGTTGTCTATGGTGGTTTCTTTCAGACGATACAAACCATCGTATTCGTTGATGGTCGTATACGTAATAGGTTCCTCGCTACTATCCGACTGGATCCCATACTCATGTTGATCCTCTTGAAGGACATTCCCCATATTGTCATACGTGTACTCAGTATAGTTCCTGTTTGTAAAGCCAGACAAGGTGGGAGAAAACTCCTTCTCAACACGACCCAAAAGATCATACTCGATTTCAGACTCATCTCCCTCGTCATTCTTGATGAATATTTTTTCTCCCACTCGATTGAGTTCATATTCCACCAGAGAAAAACCATTATGATTTCCTGTCGTTATATCTTGGTAATCTCCGTTTTCATCGATACTGTAATAATAGGTCTTTTCTTGATAGACCCGGTTTCTCTCATCATAAAAGAGCTCTTGCTTTTTGAGCTGCTTGACAGCTTCATCCGGTAAGAATTTACCGCTCTCAATAATCCAAATGATATTGCCTGCGTCATCCAATTGATGTTCCAGCATGGAGCCGGTGGGTTTGGTAAGCATCACCCGCCGGTCCATCTCATCATAATCGATCGTATAGGTGTCGCCTTCTGAGTCTGTTACGGTTTCCAGGTTGCCATTATCGTCATATGCAAAAAGAAGCACGCTGTCATCATCAGCATTACTTGGAAGGGTTTCTCCATCCCATGGGATAGAAACAGCGTTTATGAATTTTCTCTTCTCACTGATTTTGTTCCATACGTTATCGTATTGGGCTTGTATAACGGATCCCCCTGGTGAAATATAATGAGTGAGATTTCCCTTCGCATCATAAACAAAGTGTTCGGAGAGGCGCTCGTAGCTTACAGGATCCCCACTAGCTTCATGGTCGATATAGACCCGTTCCCGGCTGGACTTTCTAAGCTGCCCTAAAATATCGTACTCAAAATAAGAGGTTACATGACCGTTATTTTCAAGGCTGGCATGGCTATGGGTAAGGGCATTGTCATTCCTGTTTAAAACCTTGACGGCATTTCCTTCGAGGTCGTAATAAGTTACCGTCTTAGTCCAAGCGGAATCCGTATCTAAAGGAGCACCGCTTGCGTTTACCTCCCCTTTAATCTCTTTCCATACCTGTCCTCGCTTGTTCACCCAATGTACGGTTCTGTTGCCGCAGGGATCCAGTTCAGAGGTAATGTTCCCCATAGAGTCGTAAGTGTACTCGGTTATGGCTTCTAAGGCCGTACCCGGTGCTTGGATTACTTTCTTGAGGTAACCACCCCCTGTTTCAACCCGATCCCCCTGTGGAATGATATACTCTCCATCTCCATCCGGGTCGGACAGGTCGCTATAGTATTCGTATTGCGTGACCCGCTCTTCCTCATCGGTTTCTTCAATGAGTTGGAAAGCGTCATTGTATTGATAGGTCTTGTAGGCGACTTGGTCCTCCCCATGCGCAGCAAGGCCTTCTGTTACAACCGGCTCTGTTACTCGAACCAGCATCAAACTGGTTTCATCGCCCATCCCTCCTGGATGGGTCCCGTTTAGATCTCCCAGTTCAAAATTATTGCCCTGCTCAAAATCTTCATCGTCAATACCCCAGATTACACTCAGTATATAAACGTTAGAGAGCAGGTAGTCTACTTCTTGAAAGGCATAGTAATATCTTCTTGTATTATTGTTGGGGTCCGTTTCCGTATGGATTTGATTGAGGTACGGCTCGTAGGTGAATTCTAATGTGCTTAGAACCTCCTGACCCATTCCAGCTTCACTTCTGTATTCAGTTTTTAATATATTCCCTAGCTGGTAAGTATCCATATTAGTATAGCCAATCTCATCGACTAGATATTGATCATACTGATAATAGTTTACCGTCTCGTTTCCTTTGGGATAGATGGTCTTGTACAAGAGTGCAAAGGGATAGCAATCATCGGTTTGAGCGTCATCAGGATAGTAGAAATACTGAGTCGTGACTTCGTCCTGGGAAGCATAACCCAATCTTTCCTGGACCCGATTGGATTCGGAATCGAATATATAGGCATTTTTTTGTCCTGTTTGAGCAGGAGGTATGATGGGAAGCGTACCGATCGTAGTTGACGTTCCGGTAGATTGATTATATATATAGTCGTATGTATATGTGCCTCCTGCGGTATAGATATCGTTTACATCGCTACCGCAGGTCAGGCTGGATACCCGGTACTCATTCACCTCTTCAAATCCGGTCCAATTATTGTCAAATTCAGCATGAAAATAAGGTAGATCGCTTCCCATCTCTTCAGATGGTGACCAGACCCAAAAATCTTCTATGTACTTTTTCTTGGTAAGCGCTTGTTTAAAGTAATTAGTATTATCGCCTTCAATACAATCATAATCGAATTTCCAATCCATGGCATTACCCCCCATAACGCCGTGGTCAGGAAAAGGGGTTATTACTTCTTTGAGCAGACCCGATTTCAAACCCGATTCTGGATTATAGTAGGTTAAAAGCACTTCTCGTTCGTAGTTGTTCTCATCAAAATCCCTTATATTGGTAATCTTGTTCGGATAGTTCGAATCATTGTACATAAAATAGATTCTTCTACCCAAACAGTCTCTAATGCTCTCGAGTCGTCCATAATCATCATAAAAATATCTAATGCTGTCACCCCTTGGAAAGCTTATCTCTTCTAGTCTTGAATGCCATTGTACTCGTGTATATTCATGGTCACCGATGGGATTGTCTTCAAGGCCCTGGTGGGGTAACTCATTGTTTGTGATCTGATATCGATCATCATGTCTTTTATGGAAGCAGCTATATCGATAAATCGTGCCCTCTTTCTCGCGCACCTTTAAACTGTCACAGTTCCATATAAATTTTTTAAAAACGCCTGGGGGAAAATGAAATTGCGCATATTCCTGCATCCCTGGATCTTCATAGTGATGATCAGGATTGCCTTTTACAAAAGGACTGAAAAGTCCTGTGCAAACCATATCGTTCGGTGCCATCCACGAATGATTGGATTTGGGTGATAGGGTGATAACGCCGGATTCGTCCGTTTCATATCCGGCTTCATCAGTGAAAGTGGAGCTTGGAATGACATAATCCGCATTTGAACTTAGAAAGAACCGCTCGCCTTTCATGGCATCGAGGTTTGTCATCACATTCAAGTGGCCATTTTGAAACTGGTATAAGTAGGGTCACTCTTGTCCAAAAACGGACTTTAGCGGAGCGTCTTAGTGCTTGAAAAATGTCCTCCTTATCAGTCATTCTGGGTTTGTTTAACGACCAAGAAAAACGCCCAGAAAAAGGAGGACTCTCTCATGATGCGATCTACCAGCCTGTTCAGTCAACTCCTAAGTTTATTTGACCGTGGATCCTTCGCCCGACTCGTCAGAAAACACAGCGCAGAGCGCTATTCCAAGGGCTTTTCCTGCTGGGACCAGTTTGTGTCCATGCTCTTCTGTCAGCTTGCACAGGCCAAGAGTTTACGGGA
>JANQEY010000270.1 GCA_028278125.1 bacterium
TATTTACCAGCCAGGGCATGATTACCCGGAGCTACATCACTGGCTGCTGCGACAACCGCCCATTTGATGACTTCATCTTTTTTCCAGTTTAAATCAATCCCAAGACCGATCCCTGTTTCACCTTTGTAGTTTTCTTTAATTGATTCGCCCTCAAAAACACAATTTACTTCAACCGAAGATGTAATAAGTAAATTACGTTTTGTTCCCTGAACAGGCTCACATGTTAACATGCCAAGTTTTGCGCCTGCTTTCTGTGCAGCAGCCATGGGAGGGACAATGAATATTATTAGTGTCAATATACCTGTTACACCCGAGAGAAAATATTTTGTTAACTTCATTTTGAAACTCCTCAAATTAATATTAATTATGCTCAATATTGCGGGACAGTAGTTTTTATACCCATACCCGGATGGGGATATGTTTAAATATAGCATTCTTTAAAATCACGAAATAGGGACACTATAGAATGTTCGCAAAACTGACAGTATTCTAAATAATAAATAATTAACTATTTGATTTTACTAATTTTACTGATCAGGATGTTATCGGGTCTTTCAAGTTTGTCATGAAATGTAAAACTGTTTTATTACTCTTGATTGTTTTACATATCTCCGGCTGTGAGCAAGATCCCGTTGCTCAAAAGACGGCTGTGCCGGAGACAGGGACACCGATTACTACGTCAAAACCGGAATTTATCGGCAAGAAGGCATGTGCTGCCTGTCATCGAAGAGAAACCGAGTTGTTCGGGGATTCCCATCATGATCTGGCTATGCAACATGCAAATCCAGAGACCATCCTGGGAAATTTTAATGACACGACGTTCATCTACAACGGAGTGATCAGCAGGTTCTTTCAACGGGATGGTAAATATCTTGTTAATACCGATGGCGCTACCGGTGTACTGGAAGATTTTGAAGTCAAATATACTTTTGGTGTAACCCCCCTTCAGCAGTACCTTATAGAATTTCCGCGAGGCCGTTTACAGGCCTTGAGTATCGCATGGGATTCACGACCTGTAGCACAAGGCGGCCAACGCTGGTTTCATCTGTATCCGGATGAAAAAATCGATCATGCTGACGAACTGCATTGGACCGGAATGAATCAGAACTGGAACTATATGTGTGCGGATTGTCATTCGACAAACCTCGATAAAAACTTTGATCCGGAAAAAAATACCTATAACACAGTGTATTCGGAAGTCGATGTTTCCTGTGAGTCATGTCATGGACCAGGGTCCAACCATGTCAATTTGTCAAAAACATTATCTCCGGAGGAATTACGGAGCATCCCTGCAAAAGGTTTATCTGTGGATTTCCAGGAGGCACTAAAAGGCCGCTGGATTATTAACCAGGATGCATCCATCGCATTACTGGATCAAGCAAGAAATACAACCCGATTGCTCGAGACCTGTGGCCGTTGCCACTCACGCAGGCTCACTATAGACAGTAAAGATCAGTATAAAAAATCCCTGCATGATACCCATCGGCTGGCTTTACTGGAACCCGGGTTATATTACCCCGACGGCCAGATTAGGGACGAAGTCTATGTCTACGGCTCCTTCATCCAAAGCAAGATGTATCAGGCCGGTGTGACATGCATAGACTGTCATGAACCGCATAGCCTCGAGCTTAAGTCAGATGGAAATTCACTTTGTCTGCAATGCCACAAAGCTGAGGTGTTTGACAGGATAACTCATCACTTCCATCGAGCCGGTACGGAAGGATCGGAGTGTGTCGGTTGTCATATGCCGGCCAGAAATTTTATGGTAATCGACTCACGGCATGACCACAGCTTCCGGATCCCAAGACCTGATCTGACTATCAAGACCGGTACACCGAATGCCTGTAATCAATGTCATAATAAACAGTCAGCGGAATGGTCTGCAGCAAAAATAAAACAATGGTATAAAAAAGATTCTTTTGATTTTCATTATGGCGAAGCAATTCATGCTGCACGTTCGAACCTCCCTGATGCGGATAAGTTGCTGTTACCTGTATTTCAGGACAAGGAGTATCCTGCCATTGAGCGTG
>JANQEY010000284.1 GCA_028278125.1 bacterium
TACGCCCTCATCCTGACCGACTCTCCCGATGAATCGCGCCGCCTGGCCGACGACCTCCGCGAAAAAGGCTCCGTGGCCATGACCGACGACATCACAACCTACCTGCCCTCGGCCGAGGAACAGGCGAGTCGCACTCGGCAAATCGAGGAGATTCGTCGGACCATGCGATCGTCCTCACCCCGGCAGGCACTGGACAGGGGATCGACACCTTCCCTGATGACCGAGATCCGGCGCCTGGAGATGAACATCATGGAAATGCAGGACATGGCCTACATCGGCGGGCAGGACAAGGTGGATTCCAAGTGTCAGAAAATCGTCGGCGACCCCATGGACCCGCAAGCCGTAAGCCTTCCGCAGGTTCTGTTGACGATGATCGAAGAGAAACGCGATCAGGTATTGCAAGGATTCTCCCGGTTCCAGCGAATCTTCGCGCCTTACTTTAAGGAGGCCGTGGTCGCCATGGCCGGCACCGATCCCATCCGCCTAGGCGACCTGCCGGATTCCATCCTCGACCGGTACACCAACCATGACCGGGACCGATTCCTCGTCACCGTGTACGCCGGAGGTCCCCTCTGGCAGGACGCCGAATACCTCCATCGCTTCGTAAACGATTTGGACAGCATCACCGACAGCGCCACGGGCATGCCGCCCGTGTTCCATGCCCTCATCGAGATCATCGGACGCGACGGACGCAACGCCATGCTCCTCACGCTCGTCATCGTCTTCATCCTCCTCTGCCTCGATTATCGGAGTGTCAAGTATGCCCTCATCTCCATGATCCCCCTGGCCGGAGGCGCGGTGTGGATGGTCGGCCTGATGAAGCTGACGGGCCAGCAGTTTACGGTCATGAATGTCATGGGCCTGCCCATGATCATCGGCATCGGCATCGACGACGGCGTGCACATCGTCCACCGGTGGCTACACGAGGGCAAGGGACAGATCCGCACCGTGTTCGCCAGCACGGGCAAGGCCATCCTCCTGACCTCATTGACCACGATGCTGGCCTTCGGCTCCCTCGTCTTCTCCATCTGGCGCGGCTTCGGACATCTCGGGGCCGCCCTGTTCGTCGGTGTGGCCGCCTGCTTCCTGACAACCGTGCTGATTCTCTCGGGAATTATGGGGTGGATGGAAAGTAAAAACGATTAAGGTTTATTAAAAAACTCTGCCAGGGCTCCGAGCCCTGTCAGGTTTGTAAGCTTACGTGTTGAGAACCTCAAAGGCCCTGACACGTTTATTTCAGCAAATATTTCACTTTTTACTTGACTTTTAATGAGAATTTTCTATACTGATACCACTACCCGTGAATTATGGGGTATCTATAACAAGAATATTATCAAACTAACATCGAAAAGGTAAACCTCGGGAAACTGAGAGACACAAAGCCACGGGTCTAAAGTAAGCTGTTTCAATCTCTGAGGGGAGAGGCGAACAGCAACGATGGGCTGAACAGCTTTGTTAGACACCTTGCTTACCATGATAGCCGGGCTGCCGAAGTGTATCGATTTAAGGTGGTTTCGGCTTTTTAAGTATTTCATTATTTCTTGTATCTTAAACAGGTATAGCGAAAACACTTTATTATTGAATTTACTGTATATTTCGACTCAAAGTTATTGATCAAATCAAAGGAATACGGATAAATGCTCTTGGTAATAGCATACTATCAAGCAATCATATTAATTTTTAGGAGAAGTATATCATGAAGATTGAATATGTCCGAATCAAATGTGGCGCCGGATTATTTTTGCTGCTTCTTAACTCACAAACCAAATCGCAAACCACAGCAGTTACTAATTCGGTAATTTCCCATTTGCCCAATCAATTACGCGCAGAGAAAATATTTCCTTTGACCACAGACGGACAATACTATATTCGTCCAACCTGGTCCCCTGATGGAAACATGATTGCATTTACCCGAGCAAAACATATAGGAATTGAGGTGATGAACAGTGATGGATCTAATAGAAGGACATTGACAAATGACGCGGGAGCAGGTTACAAGTTTTCGTGGGCTGCCGATAGCAAGGAAATTGCTTTTAGATCCACCATATTACTTGATGGAGAGAAATATTATTTCATCAGCAAAGTGTCTGTATCAACTGGACAGGTTCAAAAATTATCGGAACCTGCAAGGGATGTTCAGCCCCCCGACTGGTCTTATTTTGAGAGGGGGAAATATGTTTCTTTTATCTCTGGATCTCAGAGAATAAATACAACTCGGGTAATCGCAAAGTCACCGTTTAACTTCTCAAAGATAGCCGATCAGTCAAACGTTAACAATATCTTATACTTCCACGAAGACAATATCTGGATTATGTATGAAACTGGCAACCAACAACAATTGACATTTAATGTTGGATTTGATCCGATTTGGTCACCAGATAGAACAAAGATAGTTTATTCTCATTGGGATACCTTAGTAGTTGTAACCCCTAATTCAACCAACAAAGTAGTTTTAGGAAGAGGTATTAAGCCCTCTTGGGCAGCGGATAGCAAAAAGATCGTTTATCACATCAGCACAGATGATGGGCATGTGATTACCGGGTCTGATCTATATATAATAAATGCAGATGGCACGGAAAGAATACAATTAACTGATACTCCAAATGAATTTGAAGTCGAGCCTTGTTGGTCAGAAGACGGTCAAAGGATTCTCTACCGCTCCGAGATTACCGGTCAAATCTATGTGCTGGTTTTGAACCAGTAAACAACGAGTGAAGGAAGAAGGCCAATGAGTATTATATGCACAAAGAAACATTTGGTCTCAATAGTATTCTTGCTACTATTGCTAGGGACTTCTCAGCAGACTACGGCACAAATGAACGGAAAGGAAATTGGCATTGATCCAGGACATGGGGGAATTGATCCTGGGGCGGTTGGTTGGGATGGACCTGGTTACCCTAATGAGAAGGATTTCAATTTATTAGTAGCTTTAAAGTATAGAACAAAGCTGCAAAATGCAGGTGCAACGGTGCGTATGACTAGAACTACAGATGTGTGGATGAGTCTTGATGCTCGAGTGGCATATATGAACAATTACCCACTCGACCATTATATTAGTGTTCATTGTAACTCATTCACAGATCCATCAGCAAATGGAACTGAGACGTATTGGCACACATATGGCTTTTCTACAGATCAACAGTTAGCAACAAAAATCCAAAATAATTTAATTAATTACTTAGGTCGTGCGAACCGAGGGGTAAAGCAAGCATCGTTTACCGTCTTGACAGCAAACCATCCGGCTGCACTTACCGAATTGCTTTTTATTTCTAACCAGTCAGAATTCCATATAATCAATGATAACACTGGTCAAGAAAATGCTGCTAATGGTTTGTACTATGGGAGTTTAGATTTCGCGGGTGCAACGTCTGGCTTCGCAAGCGTTTCTCAAGGAGTTGCTGTCACACCATCTCCTATATTATATGGAAATTATTTTACTACTTCTTTTACATTAAGAGAAATACAAGGTTCGTCTATTACTTTAGAAAGAGTTGTTTGTGCCATTTTAAATAATGATAATACTCATTTGAGAGACATGGATATTAAAGGACCGATTACTATTTTAGCAAATGATATTTATAACTATTCATCAACTCAACTTTGGCGAATAACGGATCCTG
Organism: bacterium; assembly: GCA_028278125.1. The sequence continues at coordinate 3,621 of JANQEY010000284.1, forward strand.
CAGGCAACTATAAAGCAGTTGCACGCGGCAAAGTTACAGGTGGAAATTGGTTTGATTTTACAACAACAGGTATCGGTGTCAATCCACGTGTGTTCCAAGTCCAGCAACAAATTAAACCAACACTAATTTCTCCATCAAATGGCTCTAATCAAACATGCGGTATTACCTTTCAGTGGAATATCGTTTCTGGCGCTACTAATTATAGATTATACCTACTACTTCCAGGTAGTTCTTCCTGGTTAAGTGATGAAACAGCGTCAACAAGTTATTCATATCCACCTATGGAGATTGGACAGTATCGCTGGAAAGTGAAAGCTTATGTAAATGGAATCTGGTCTGATTACTCCGATGAGTGGACTTTCTACTTTGATGGAGTTGATGCCCCAACTTTAATATACCCGGCGAATTATTCAGCTATATCAGAAGTGAGGCCAACCTTTCAATGGAGTTCCGTTTCATGTGCAAACTATTACGAACTACAACTTGCTAGAAATACCTCCTTTTCGGATAAAATCAGAGACAAGTTGAATATTTATGGAGAATCTTGGCAACTAGATAACCAAGATCTAGTTCCTGGACAAACTTACTATTGGCGAGTTCGTTCTAATAATCCAATTGGACAATGGTCAGATATTTGGAGTTTTTCAATTTTTTCATCTCAAGCTACCTTAACGGTATCTGGAAACCCAGACGAGCACGATGCACCTGATCCATCATATGGACAACATTCTTATGATATTGGTACAAATATTAATGCAACCGTAACGAGTCCTGCTGATCCAACATCCAACACAAGATATCGATGCGATGGCTACACAGGTACAGGTAGCGTTCCATTTTCAGGATCGAATCTAAATGTCAGCTTCACTATAGATCAGAATTCAACCTTAACCTGGAACTGGATAACACAGTACAAACTAGATGTATCATCTGCCGGCAACGGGACAGTAACACCAAATGGAATAGACTGGTTAGACGAGGGAACCGGACAAATTCTCAGTGCAAATCCAGATCCCGGTTTTGTAGTTGATTATTGGTCAGTAAATGGTATGAATATGTGGCACGGTGAGGATGTCGTTGGTATTGGCATGGTTGAACCCAAAGAAATTATAGTGCACTTTAAACAAATATTAGGCAATCAATTTCCAAGTATCTCTATCACTGATCCCTCAAATAATGACTTTTTTAATCATCCGAACATCTCTGTAATTGGAAACGCGGACGATCCAGATGGTACTGTAGTTGAAGTTTATGTGAAATTGAATGATGGAATTTATGAGCTTGCGAATGGCACAGAGAACTGGGCCATAGACATTCAACTCGGATTAGGTATAAATCATATATTTGCAAAAGCCAAAGACAATGATGGAGACTGGTCCAATGTCGATCAAATTCAAGTAACATACACTGAGCCTATGGTGAATCAACCACCAACAATCAATATAACGAATCCAGAAGACGGTGATTTCACTACTAATCCTGAAATAACCGTAACCGGTACTGCCGACGATCCAGATGGAACCGTCTTTCAAGTACAAGTAAAACTAAATGAAGGAACTTACAAAATCGCTTCGGGTACGAATAACTGGTCAAAGGATATAACTCTAGAAAGTGGCATTAATATAATCTACGCCCGAGCTAAGGACAATGAAGGACACTATTCTACTATTCAAACAATCCAAGTCACGTATGGTGATCAACCTATTATCGTTACTTATCCGAACGAAGAAAAAATTTGTTGGGTAAAAGGTGAATCGTATGAAATCACATGGACATCCTCAGGGATTGTAGATCCGTTTGTGTTAATTCAACTGATAAAAGGCGAATCGTACGTCTGCACAATAGGAGGTGGCACAACTGAGAACGATGGATTAGAAGTATGGACCGTACCAACTGGTTTGCCAAATGGCCTAGACTACTTAATAAAAATTTGTTCACATCCTAATCTCGATTTGTATGACACGAGTGATCATTATTTTGAAATCGATACAGAATGCTCAATACTAAATGTGGACATAGTTCCAAAGAACAGTGTATCATCAATGAATAATTTCCCAAATCCCTTCAATTCTACGACGAAAATTATTTTATTATTTAGCAATCCAACTTATACTGTATTAAAGATATTTAATCCAAATGGAAAAGAAATTGAAACGCTAGTAAATCAGAAATTGGCTCCAGGGGAACATGAGATAATTTGGGCTCCAAACGATTTGCCAAGTGGGATTTACCTATGTCAGATAAGAGCAGATGAATTTCTGGAAACAAAGAAATTGATCTTACAAAGATGAGTTCAAGTACTCCACGACCGATGCATCCTGCACTACAAAAGTGAGTATCTTGTTTCATTCACTTTAATAAAAAGCTCCAACATTCTCCCTCATCCTCGCCAGCAGCCCAAGCCCCACCTCCGGATGCGG
>JANQEY010000042.1 GCA_028278125.1 bacterium
TTGCCGATACGGTATTGTATGCAATGAAGGTGCAGGGTGATGTTGTCGCCGATATTTCTTCGAACAATATTGTCTGCAGCAGGTACGCTATTAAATCGGAGAAACCATTTGTACTTGGTCCGAACTGGTGGGGAGAAGCATCACCGGATGCCGAGATGTTTGCCGGTAAAGTTATCAACAGGATCAATGAACGGGCTGCCCTGGATCTCGATTTTGTCTGGACACATATCGAAGAGGTTGGTGACGATGCCGACATGCAGAGAATTGGGACTTATATCATTGATCCGGCAAAAGTAATCGGAAGGGTAGAGGACGAAGAATAAGCTATACTTCCTATACAGAATAGACCGTAACGATTGAATACCGTTACGGTTTTTTAATTTTACTTGTGATTGAGCTAAATTTCTACTATCTTTTAGTACCGTCAAATCCCCAGGGCAGTATAATTAAACAAAGAGTTTTCAATTATACTGTCCGTTATTAAGCATCCCTTTAAAATATCTCTTTTTCATTCAATCGGTATGTCCAATTTAACAGGGGGTAAACCTCATGAACCGGTTAATACTACTTCTTTGCCTTGCTTTGTTCCTGGTTTTTGTAGCCTGTGATGATGATAGTTCTGTCGATCCGGAAGACAATGCTCCTGAATCTCCAACAGAACTGGAAGTTTCTAATTATGGTGACGGAAGCCTCCTGCTATCCTGGACGGACAACTCAGACAATGAAGATTATTTCTATGTTGAACGGAATATCAGCGGTACCGAATCTTACATGGAAATAGCACAGCTTGGTGCCGATGTTGATACATTCATAGATGAAAACCTGGTGCCTGGTGTTGAATACGCTTACAGGGTGCGTGCTGGCAATGTTAACGGATTTTCAATATACAGCAATATTGCCTCAGCCGAAGCAACGGGTTTTGTTGATCAACCATATGTCTGGATCAACGGTAATGAGTTTATTACATCATCCCGAAATGTCAATCTCCTGATCGCGGCATCTGAATGTGACCAGATGATCATCTCAAATTCCAATGACTTTACGGATGCTGAGTGGGAAGAATTCAGCGCTCAAAAAGACTGGCAGCTTGAGACAGGTCCTACGACAAAAACAGTTTACGTCAGGCTTATTACAACAGACGGCGATACCTCTGAAACTTTTTATGACTCCATTGAGCCGGCGTTTCCCGATGTATATGTCCTGGTAAACGATGGTGCCGAATCTACTTCATCACGTCATGTTCAAATCGAAATAGCCGGCATTGAAGATGGCTACGAAATGATTGTTTCGAATACTGAGATTGATCCGGGATATGCGATAGAAAGCAATGAAGGAATCGAGGGACCGAAGCCCAGCCGACCGGATGAATCTAAACTGGTACTGGATTACGCCCATACCAGGCCTTCTCCGTTCGAAAAAAATGAACTTGATGAGCAGGACGAGTGGATTCCATTTGAAGATGAATTTGACTGGGAGCTTGAAACCGGGGACGGTACAAAAACAGTCTATGTCAGGGCTCGCAATGATTTCCTCATAGAATCTGATAACTTCGCTATAATTGAACCCGGAACGCCTACTGTTAACGTTATCATCAATGACGGTGAACCATATGTTCCCTCGCGGTTTGTTACCCTGCACCTGGAGGTGACCGGTGATCCGACAGAAATGGAAATTGAAAACCTGGGATATACCGGAGGAACTAGTAATCCGGATAATAACCGAATTAGAGCGGGAAAGGTTGGGAAATCCAGGACACAACTCACCGAATCTATCGCAGTAAATAACGAGAAAGGTGAACAGGAGCTTGATGAATTTGATGAGTGGATACCTTTTACTGATGAAATTGACTGGGAATTGACAATAAACGGTGGCGCAAAACAGGTAAGGGTAACTGTCAGGAATGATTTTTTAATCGAAGCTGAGGATCTGACTACCGTGGAAGCATTGATCCCGGAAAATCCCCATATCGAAATCCTGGGCGGAGAAACAAGTCCCAGTTATATAGTCGACCTGATGTTGAGTTGTGAAAATGCTGACAGTATGAAAATATCAAATATTGACGATTTTTCAAATTCACCCTGGTTACCATATACAGGAGTAGTGAATGATTGGGACCTGCAGCATATCATAGGCGAATATACGGACGAAAATGGAAAATACGGTAACATCTTCAACGAGCTGGATGAAGGGATAGAAGATGTATTTGCCATCTTTAAAAACAGTTTTGAACACTCGAATACCGTCAGCGATGAAGTCCTGGTTCGTGAAACACCACAGTCAATCCTTATCGAATCCTACAACAACGAGATAGCTGTCCAGGAAACCGGTGGAATTGACAGCACCGATGTACTGGCAACACTACTCAATTCATTCGGACAGCCGGTTCCAGATCAGCAGAAGGTCTTTTTCCTGATGGATGTTTACCCGGAACCGGCAGAACCTGATGGACGACCGAGGATAAACGATTCCAACGGCCTTGAAGGGCCGGGGAATCCATACTATAACTATGAACTTCCTTTCGATTCCGTGATGACTGATGAAGGTGAAGCCTCGGTTATTATTCACTCAGGAACAAGTACAGGTCAAATGCGGCTGGTTGTGTGGACTTACTTAGACCTTGAACTTCGTGGTACGGAAAACGCTGATTCACTATTAGTTCACTATACAGGGCTTTCGGTGGTCAACGGCCCCCCGGCTTCTATCGATGTTGATGTCAGTCCGTATGCCGAGGATGGTGGAGGGGCGACATGGGTTATTGATGTCACCGCACGGATCGCGGATACCAGGAATAATCCAGTCAGGGACAGTATCCAGGTATTGTTCGAGATTGAAGAGGACTTTGCTACTATCGATCCTGTTGCGTATACGGATTCCCTGGGAATTGCGACAAGTTCGCTGGTCTATTTCAGTACATCAGTAAATGATTCGGTCAATATCACTGCAACTGTTCTGACAATTGAGGGAGAACCCATTTCTGGCCATTTTGTAGATTTTAACCTGCCAATGGTGGACGGTGCTGCAGAATTGTATGCTGATCCGGAAAACTGGGATTTCACCTGGGGTGATCCGGCGTTGTTTCATATGACAGTCTTCGTTTATGACGGCCATTACCATTGTGTTAATGATCAGCTGGTACGATTTACCACGGCTGTCGGTCAGTATTATAAGCAGGCTATCGGTGGAGCTCCCTTGAATGAAGCTATTACCGGACCTGCTGAGCTTGGGGCTCCTGAAGACAATGATGACTGTGGTTGGGCAAACCGCTATTTGAGAATGACACTCGATGAAGTCTTTCCGGATCCCCTGGTACTTGAGACTACGGTTGATGTTGGCGTTGAGATTGTCGGGCACCCGGACATAGAAGTTGCACCGGTGACGCTTCATGTTCAGCAGTAGGGAAATACGAGTAGCCCGGATAGTCCGCCAGCTGGTGGATATCCGGGATCCTGGTAGATTCGCCGGATTCGCATAAATGCGCAATCCGGGCTACTCTCACAATGACGATTTTTTATTTTCTGCGGGAGTAATTCCGGTTGATAGTTTGGAAGACACTGTAGGGGAGTAAAAAGATGATCAAAAGAAGAAATAGACTGCTTGCTGTGTTAATCATCTTAACCTGTTGTTTAATGATAATATTTCTTCCTGGCTGTGACGAAAATAATCCAGCGAAGGAATCGTCAGGTGTTCCATCTTTTCCGATAGGACTGGAGCTCGAAGCCTTACTGGACCGGAGTATCCGGCTTACGTGGATTGATATGGCGTTATCAGCGGATTACTTCCTCGTTGAAAGGGCTATAAGCAGCACGAATCTCTCATTTATGGAGATTGCTCTACTTGGTGCTGGTGCTACTGAATATATCGATACTGATCTGGTTCCTGGTGTTGAATATTCCTACCGTGTACGTGCAAAAAACTCAGAAGGATATACGGCGTATGGCGGTCCCGTTTCAATTATCGCCACTGGTTATATCGATCAACCTGAATTGAGAATTAATGATGGCGAGCTGGGGACATCAACAGCCGAAGTAACATTAACAATCCTCGCTCATAATGTTTCACAAATGTTAATATCTAATTTTATCCAATTTCCTGGAGCGGAATGGGAAGAATTCCGGCCCATCGTTGAATGGGACTTAAACAACATGGTTGATCGTTTTGCTGACGCCGAATTTGGAGGAATAAAAACCGTTTACCTGCGTTTAATAAATACTGATGGTGATACTTCGGAGGTTAGAGAAGACACAATTTACCCATTCCCGTCTGAATTTGAGTTGCTGATTAACGGGGGAGAAGAATATGTGTCATCACAGGAGGTTAATCTTGAAATAATTGGTGCTGTAGGCGCTGTTCGTATGAGTGTTTCAAATGAGACTGGTTTCCCTGATACAAGTGATGTCTGGTGGTCGTTTGAGAATGAAACAACCTGGTGGTTGGGACAGGGTGTAAATATTAAAACAGTACGTGTGGATATAATGAATGATTTCGGGCTTATTTCGTCCGACTCAGCATCAGTAACTCCCCTCCATCCAACTGTAGAAATGCTGATCAATGATGGTGAAAGATACTCCGACAGCAGGTTTGTGGAAATTACCCTTATAACTGAAAACGATCCTTACCAGATGGAAATAATAAACGTTATCCCGGAGGGTATCACATGGAAGAAAAGATTTAGTACGGGAAAAAGTGAACAACTCGATACAAATAATGGTAATAAACAAAAAATAACATCGACGCAGTCTGACTCGGATAAGAATCTCTCTGAGCTCGACGAAGACGAAGAATGGCAACCCTTCGAAGAGACGTTTACCTGGGAGCTGATAGAAGGTGAGGGAACAAAGAACATCCAGGTAAGAGTGAGAAATGATTTCCTGCTGGAAGCTACGGACACAGCGGAAATCGAACCGCTTTCACCGGTAAATCCATCATTAAATGCTTCCCCGGGGTATATGGATGATCATCCCCAGGTTTCCCTCGGGTTTTTCTGTGAGAATGCGGATAGCATGAAAATCTGGAACACCGGGTTTGAACACGATGAATGGTTACCCTATTCCATGTCTCTTGGTGGCTGGGAATTAATTCCCTTGCCCGGTGGTGATGATAATGAATGGTTGGAGACAGAAATTAATGTTGTATTCAAGAACAGTTTCAATCTCTATTCCGATGCCGTCAGTATAGTTGTGCCCGCAAAAGAAAATATCCCCGAAAACCTGGTTGTATCATCAACATATGACGGTAATGGTAGTTACCAGGTAATGGTAAGAGTTTCCGACAGAACCGGAGAACCAATCCCGGATCAATCTCGCTGGATTAATTTTCTCCTGTCTGAGTATTCTGATCACTTGGGGGAAGTCAGGCTGAATAATTCTACCGGGAATGAACTCGAGAATCCATACGGGGCGCCTTTTGATTCAGTTTTGACAAATAACGGAATTGCTACCGTTACGGTTGATATTGGTGACAATTATGGTCCAACAGAACTGCAAATATGGGCTTATCAACATCCCGAACTGCGAGGAACTCCTCAAGCTGATTCAGTACTGACAACATATTCAGGTATTGGCCATGAAACGAGTGCGCCTTATTCAATCCATATCGATGTTGATGAAAGAGGCGAGGATGGTGGAGGATCAATATGGCTGTTGGAAGTTTCAGCGGTTGTGCTTGACCGAAACAACCGACCGGTGCGAGACAATATAGTCGTCGCATTTGAAGTCAGTGATGATATAGCAACAATCGGTGGTGAAGTTCCTCCATATACAGGCAATTTAAACCGTGAAGGATCAAGCGACATTGGTATTGCCTACACAACTCTTGCCTATAACAGCAGTGCTACAAATGACACAGTTCACATATACGCTTCCGTCCTCGGTGCCGGTGGTGAACTTATCCGCGGTGAACTCCTGGATTTTAACCTTCCTCTGCAGGGTGGAGGTGCCATTCTCTACGCCGATCCCGCCAACTGGGATTATTCCTGGGGAGATCCGGCGTTAAATCATATTACAATTTATGTTTATGATGGTCATGATCACTGTGTTAACGATCAACTGGTCAGGTTACTTACTACAAAAGGTCAATATTACGCTCAGAATCTTGGTGGAGCTCCCTGTAATGAAAAAGTTACCGGACCCGGAAATGTCGGTCCACCGGACCAGGATGATTGTGGTTGGGCAGGCCACTATTTGAGAACAACATTCGATGAAGCATTTCCCGATCCCAATATACTGGAAACAACAATAGAAGTAAGTGCTGAGATCGTCGGAGTTCCTCATATTGAGGTTGAGCCGTTGATTATACATGTTCAACAGTGACGTAAGAAATTTGAGTAGCCCGGATAGTCAGGCAACTGCCGGATATCCGGGATCAAGAAAGTATCCCCGGATTCGCAAGAATGCGCAATCCGGGCTACAACGCACGTCATTGCGATCGAAGCGGTTTGTTTCAACTACATAAGACGCCAGGACGTCATTGCGAGCGAAGCGAAGCAATCTCGACTTGGATAAAAGAAATGAAACAATCTTATGTTTACATAATGACTTACAAATCAAACCGGGTACTCTATACAGGCGTCACAACGAACTTTATAAGATGGGTTACAGAGCATAAAAACAAATCTGTGGAAGGATTCACGAAGAAATATAATGTAGAAAAAGTGGTTTATTATGAAGCATTTGATAGTTTGGAATATGCAATACAAAGCGAGAAACAGATAAAGGGTGGATCGAGGGAAAAGAAAATCAAACTGATAGAGAGTATCAACAAGGAATGGAAAGATCTTTATGAATCTCTCGTGTGAGATTGCTTCGCTCGCAATGACGAGTTTTTATTCTATTCGGGAATAATACCGGTTGATAGTTTGGAAGAGTTAATGGGGCGAGAAAGATGATGGCTAAAAAAACAAAACTGTTACTTGTGAAAATCATCTTTACCTGTTTCTTCGTGTTTATTCTGCTAACTGGTTGCGATAATAACGATAGTCCAACGAGTGAATCCGTGAAATTACCGTTCACGCCTTCAGGACTGGAATTGATGGCCCTGGAAAGCAGGAGTGTAAAACTTAAATGGACAGACAACGCAAACAACGAAGATTATTACCTGGTTGAGCGGGCGATAACAGACGCAGACATCTCTTACCAGGAAATAGCCGAACTTGGCGTTAATTCTACTGAATATGTGGACATTGACCTGGTACCCGGGGTGGAATACTCCTACAGGGTACGCGCTGAAAACACTGATGGATCTTCGGAATATTGTGAACCAGCCTCCATTATTGTCACTGGATATGTAGACCAACCTGTACTAAGAATCAATGACGGCGACCTGGGAACATCATCAGAGATTGTCACCTTGACTATCCTGGCCCACAATATAAGTCAAATGAAAATATCAAATTACGAAAATTTGTTTGCGGCACAATGGGAAGAATTTCGACCGATAGTTGAATGGAATTTGAACTACATGAATGGTATACATGTGCCATATTTCGAACTCAACGATAAGAGAACCGTTTACCTGAGGTTGATAAACATTGATGGTGATACTTCGGAGGTTATAGAAGACACAATTTACCCATTCCCGTCTGAATTTGAGTTGCTGATTAACGGGGGAGAAGAATATGTGTCATCACGGGTGGTTTATCTCGATATAATTGGTGCTGTAGGCGCTGATCGTATGAGGGTATCAAATGAAACGGATATTCCTGATACAAGTGCTGTTTGGTGGTCGTTTGAGAATGAAACAACCTGGTGGTTGGAACATGGTGATGATGTTAAAACCGTTCGTGTAGATATATTGAATGAGTTTGGACTTATATCTTCCGATTCAGCATCAGTCACGCCCCTTTATCCAACAGTGGAAGCAATTATCAATAATGGTGACAGGTTCACAGACAGCAGGTTCGTAGAAATTACCCTGGTAACTGAGAATGATCCTTATGAAATGGAAATAACAAACGTTGCCCTGGATGGCGTGTTTGGGAAAAAGAATTCAGTTATTGGTAGAAGGAAGCATCTCAGTACTGGCACAGACAATAGAATACAATCAGAATCCCCACAGATCATAACAGACAGGAATATATCTGGAAGTGATGAAAACGAAGAATGGCAGCCCTTCGAAGAGACATTCACCTGGGAGCTAATGGAAGGTGAGGGAACAAAGAATATCCAGGTACGGGTGAGAAATGATTTCTGGCTGGAGGCTTCAGCGACCGCGCATATTGAGCCAATATCGCCAAGAAATCCGACCATTGATGTTTCTTACGTAGACTACGTCAATACACCTGAAGTAGACCTCAACCTTTCCTGCGAAAACGTGGACAGTATGAAAATCTGGAACACCGGTTATGAACACGATGAATGGTTACCCTATTCAACGTTTTTAGGTGGATGGGAATTAATTCCTCTTCCAGGAGGTGATGAGGATGAATGGCTGGAAACTGAAATCAAAGTTTTATATAGGAATAGCTTTAATCTGTTCTCAGAAACAGTCAGCGTTGTTGTACCTGCAAAAGAAAATATTCCGGATAATCTCGAAATAACGTCACAGTATTATGGAAGTGGCAATTACTCAGTTTCAGCATATGTGAGGGACATAGTCAGCGAACCAGTTCCAGATCAGTCGTGGGTATATTTTCTCTTGTCCGATTATCCTGATAACTGGGAGAATGTCCGAATCAATGATTCTGACGGAACCGAACCGGGTAATCCCTATGGTGCTCCATTTGATTCCGCGATGACAAATAGTGGAATCGCGATGGTTAGTGTTAATATCGGTGATAATTTTGGTCCAACAGAGCTCCTAGTATGGGCTTACCAGCATCCAGAGCTGCGAGGAACACCTGAAGCAGATTCGGTTTTAGCGACCTATACAGGTATTAGCCAGCCGGTTGCTGGTGCTCCTTACTCGATCCATATCAGTGTTGACGAAAGAGGGGAGGATGGTGGAGGATCTATCTGGCTGCTGGAGGTAGCGGCGCTAGTATTGGATCGCTTTAACCATCCCGTTCAGGATAGTATCGTTGTTGCGTTCGAAGTCAGTGATGATATTGCGACAATAGGTGGAGAGGGTGCTCCATATACCGGAAACCTGAACCGTGACGGATCAAGTATTCCGGGTGTAGCGAATACTATCCTTGCCTATAACAGCAGTGCGACAAATGATTCGATTGATATCTATGCGACAGTTCTCAGTCATGGTGGTGAACTTGTCTACGGAGAGTTGCTGGACTTCAACCTGCCATTACAGGGGGGCGGTGCTGTTCTCTACGCGGATCCAGCCAACTGGGATTTTGAGTGGGGCAATCCAGCATTAAATCATATTACTATCTATGTATATGATGACCATAATCATTGCATAAATGATCAGCTGGTGAGATTTTTATGTTCGAAGGGTCAATATTATTCTCAAGCTGGTCCAGCTCCTATAAACGAAAAGATCACAGGTCCAAGTAATTTAGGCCCACCAGACCAGGATGATTGTGGGTGGGCAAATAACTATTTGAGAACTACATTCGATGAAGCTTTCCCAGATCCAAACATATTGGAATCTACACTTGAGGTTGGTGCAGAAATTGTCGGATGTCCACATATTGTAGTGGAGCCTTTGATAATCCCTATCCGACAATGACACAATAAATCTGAGTAGCCCGGATAGTCAGGCGAATGCCTGATATCCGGGAGCCTGATAGATTCCCCGGATTCGCAAAAATGCGCAATCCGGGCTACAACTAAAATTGTCGGAGTGCCACATATTGTAGTGAAACCTTTGATAATCCACTTCAGACAATGACACTTTTTTCACCAATACTTTTTTAGAGCACATATAAACATATCGAGGGAGCGAAAAAACCTTTTCGTTCCCTTGTTATTTCAGGAATTAGAATCCAAAAAATCCAGAGCGAATGGGAGTGCATAGTATTGCGGTTTGTTACGGATTTCACTAACTTTGCCACTCCTGCTAAAGACACTATTTCGTTAAGGGGCTATCCCAGAAGTTTTGTTTTTGCTTGTAATCGAAATTGTTGAGATGTAGCTATCTTGCAATAAACAAAAGGGCGAGATTGCTTCGTCGCTTCGCTTCCTCGCAACGACACTATTGATGCTTCTGTGACAGCCCTGTATAGATTAAAATATCGGCTAAACAGGAAGGCGATCCTGCGATGAGTTTAAGTTTAATTGCGAGCGATATTGCCGAATCCCCAACACTTGCCATGAATGAACAGGCACGGCTGCTTAAAGCCAAGGGGGACCCGGTAATACACCTGGGTGCTGGTGAACCTAAAAACCGTGCGCCGATTGCGGGTATTTTATCCGCCGCCGCCAAGTTGAAGGATGGGGATGTAAAGTATACCCCCACCGAAGGTATTCCCGCGCTGCGTAAAGCAGTAATCAAGTATACTGAAGAACATTACAACAAGTTGGTTGGACCTGAGAACGTTCTCGTTTCCAACGGTGCGAAACAGGCCTTGTATAACCTTCTGCTGTCAATTCTGAATCCGCAGGACGAAGTAATTGTCCTTGCTCCTTACTGGGTGAGTTACCCGGAAATGATCAAGATGTGTTACGGTACGCCGGTCACGGTAACCCCGGAAGACGGATCATTCCAGCCGAGTATGGATGATATCAAGAAGGTAGTCAGTTCATATACAAAAGCTATTATCGTCAACAGCCCGAATAATCCTTCAGGTTGTGTTTACAGCAAGGAATTTGTCCAGGAACTGGTAGAATTTTGTGAAGAAAAGGGCATCTGGTATATCTCCGACGATATATATCACCAGCTGGTATTTGAAGGGACAACCTGGCCGTCACCGTATGATTTCACAAAAAAGAACATTGACGAAACTCATATTGTTGCCCTGAACGGGATTTCCAAGCTTTACGGCATGACAGGATTCCGTATCGGTTGGGGAGTTGCTCCGAAAAAACTGATCAAGATCATGACCAATGTCCAGGCACAAACCACTTCAACCGCGCCAATCGTCTGCCAGTCGGCGGCTGTGGGAGCGTTAACCGGTGTCCAATCGGTTATTCCTGCCCTACGTCAGATGCTGGAGAACAACCGTGACATCATGCTGCAGGAGCTGAAGGCATTTAACGGCATCAAGATCCGTAAGCCGATGGGAACATTCTATTGCCTGGCGGATTTCAGCGCATATACGAAGGATTCAATGGCGTTGTCCAAAATGCTGCTCGAAAAAGCCTGGGTTGTGACAGTTCCCGGTAAGGAATTCGGATGGGAAGGACACCTCAGGTTGAGTATTTGTGGATCGGTTAAAGATATCAAGGAAGGGATCGAACGCATCAAGTGGGCTGTTGATCCTGATTCTCCCAATGAGCTGTATATCGGCGAGAAAAAACTGGTGAGGGATTGGCTGTGAACAATTTACTGAATATAAAAAGCCCGGCCGAAGATTACGCTGATAAACTTGCCAGCGATTATCCCGTTAAAATGCATGGGCTGATGAACCTGAGAAAGGTTTACTGGAACCTGACAACTGAATCATTGTACGAGGAAATTGTTTTCCGCCGTGAAGGATCATTGGCGCAGGGTGGTCCTATACTGGTGGAAACCGGTGGACATACATCACGTGCCGCCAACGACAAGTTTGTTGTTCGTGAACCATCCTCGGAAGACAACGTCAGTTGGGGTGAATATAACCGTCCTTACCCGACGGAAAAGTTTGACGAACTGCATCATCGTATCAATGCCTACTTGCAGAGTAAAGACATATTCGTGCAGGATTTATATGCCGGTGCTGATCCGAATTACCGGATGCCGGTTCGTATTATTACCGAGTTCGCCTGGCAGAGCCTTTTTGCCCGGAATATGCTGATTCCGCCGGAAAGTGCTGATGAATACAAGCAGTTTGTGCCGGAATATACCGTTATCTCTGTCCCATGGTTTAAGGGAATCCTGCAGATTGACAGCACAAACTCGAATACCTTTATCATTGCCAACCTCGACCAAAAAATGGCTTTTATCGGTACTTCGCAGTATGCTGGTGAAATCAAGAAGACCATCTTCACGGTGATGAACTATTTCCTGCCATTGGAAAACGTGCTCTCGATGCATTGTTCCGCGAATGTTGGTAAGGATAAACGTTCAGCGCTTTTCTTTGGATTGTCTGGAACGGGTAAAACCACCCTTTCGGCTGATCCGAAACGTAACCTGATCGGTGATGATGAACACGGTTGGTCGGATGATGGTATTTTCAACATCGAGAACGGTTGCTATGCAAAGGTGATCAACCTTTCGGAAACCGCTGAACCCGAGATTTATGCTTGTACACGTAAATACGGGACTATCCTTGAAAACGTGATCTTTGATCCTGTTTCAAGGCGTATCGATCTTGATGACTGGAGCATCACCGAAAATACCCGTGCGTCATACCCATTGTCATTTATAGATAACGCTGTTCCCGAGAAGATGGCAGGTCATCCGAAGAATATTATCTTCCTGACCTGTGACGCCTCCGGTGTAATGCCCCCGATCGCGAAGTTAACTCCCGACCAGGCACTCTATCACTTTATATCCGGGTATACTGCCAAGGTGGGTGGAACTGAAGTAGGACTGGGACAAGAACCCGTGATCACTTTCTCAGCGTGTTTTGGTGCACCGTTTATGGTCCATCCACCTGCGTTTTATGCAGACCTGTTGAAGAATAAGATTCTCAAGCACGACGTAAACTGCTGGCTGCTGAATACCGGCTGGGTTGGTGGCAAGTTTGGTGTTGGTAAACGTATCAGCATCAAGTATACCCGTCGGATGCTTAACGCTGCACTTGATGGAGAGCTGGATAAAGTTAAATATCGCAAGGATGAGGTATTCGGCTACGAAGTGCCCACCGAATGCCCTGATATTCCTGAAAGTGTATTTGATCCGGCAAGCGCATGGTCGAGCAGGAAACAATACGACAATGCCTATAAGCAGCTTGCGGCACGATTCATTGAGAACTTCCGAAAGTTCGAGGACCAATGCACACCAGAGGTATGTGATGCGGGACCAAAAAAGTAAACACCTATAGATAAATAGTTTAGATATTATTTATATGACCGCCCGGGTGCCTATTGGCTCGGGCGGATTTTTATTCTATTTTAATATTGAACGCTTCGT
>JANQEY010000309.1 GCA_028278125.1 bacterium
AGCATAGTAAATCACCTGTGCTTGGTCTCGATGCAGGGGATGTGGCAGGGATTGGTAATCAGGGAGTGACTATCTCTGATGATATTACCGCTGTAGCAGACCAATTCGATGTCCTGATCGATTTCACACTGGCGGATGCTGTCTCGGAAAATGTTCAGATCTGTCAAAGTCTGCAAAAAAAAATGGTTATAGGAACAACCGGTTTAAATGAAGGCCAGAAGGGGATCATTCAACAGGCAAGTCAGGATATTGCAATCGTCTTTGCACCCAATATGAGTATTGGCGTTAATCTATGTTTTAAGTTGATTGAACTTGCCGCCCGGGTTGTGGGTGATAGTACCGATATTGAAATTATTGAAGCCCATCATAACCAGAAAAAGGATGCTCCTTCCGGTACGGCAGTCCGGATGGGTGAGATCATTGCCTCTACACTGGGGCGCGATCTGAAGGAATGCGCTGTCTATGGTCGGGAAGGCATCACGGATGTCCGTGACAAAAAGACGATTGGGTTTGAAACGATCCGTGCCGGTGATATTGTCGGTGAACATACGGCCATGTTTGCCTCGGCCGGAGAGAGGGTGGAGATTGTACACAAGGCCTCCAGCAGGAAGACCTTTGCCTCCGGGGCGGTACGAGCAGCGCAATGGCTGATGGCGAAAGAAACAGGCCTGTATGATATGCAGGATGTACTGGAGTTAAACTCAATTTGATTCAAAGAAAGTTCTGACGGATCCGAAAGGTTCCCGTATTATTTTTAGCTGATCCTCTAAAAGCCGGTTGGAAAAATTACATAAAAGCAAAGATCCATGATCTCGCTCAGTAGTTTTAGCTTCTGCATATTGCTAAACTGGATATTATTAAACTGATTTTCCAATAAAACTCATGATGATCACCGTAAAATCATGAAGCATATTCCTGCCATTAAGTCGGTCATGACCCCGTTCCCCTACTCAGTCGATGCCAATGCGCCTATAGAACAGGCACAGGAATTCATGCGCGAACATAGGATCAGGCACTTACCGGTGACTGAAAACCAGCACCTGACAGGAGTATTGAGTGATCGTGATATCAAATTATATCTGGGGCCTGACTTCGATTATCCGAAAAAGAGTGAAGTGACAGTAAAAGATGTATATCAGGATAAACCATATATCGTCGATTTAAACGAACGTCTGGATAATGTGTTGAAAACCATGGCCGATAAACATATCGGTTCCGTTTTAGTGACGAGGAACGGCAAACTGGCGGGGGTATTTACCAGTACGGATGCCTGTGAAAGTTATGCTTTACACCTGAGAGAACAATTCAAGCCGCCGGGTGGAGACGAGGCTGCCTGAGG
>JANQEY010000327.1 GCA_028278125.1 bacterium
ATTTCATTTTCTATTATCCAATTAAGCCACCGTTTTGTCGCTCCTGGGCTTTTAAATGCTGCAGATGTCCTTTTTACCTGACAGTATATCTCTTTTCCACCATCCACTAGCATAAAATCAATATCAGAAAACCAACCTCGCCAAGTTTTCAGTCTTCTTGAAATATCGTAAACAAGGTAGTGATCTCGTTTCAGTCTAGCAGCAATTTTTATTTCTAGCAAGTCTCCTAGTAATTGGGCGCTACCTTTTCTATGCGAACGAATCCTTTTAATTGTAGTTGACAGATTTCCAGTTACATCAGCTAGTGTATTTAAATCTAGCAATAAAGCAAGCTGATTGTAACCTGTTGGGTTGAGAGCATTTGGGAATAATTTTTCATTAGTCAGAATTGTTTTAATATCACTTGAAGAAAAACCCCTTTGCAACGTTCGAGCTATACCCAATGCTGCATCATCTGATCCTGATATTAAGCGTTTTGTCACGTCAGCTATCTTATTAGGCGGGGCTTTTACTATTATATCGAAAACGTCAGCCATCTCTTTGCCGACTACCGGCCCAAATTCATCACCATATCTGAATATAGCCCGAATAGCGTCCTCACCTTTGTCGGAACTATGGAAAATGTCCGCCAATTTCTCGATCATGCGTCGAGAACCCATGACCTCTTCACCAACTCTCCTGATTTGTTCTTTTGAGAAATTCTCCCTCAGAAATTTGAACATGGGTTTATATCTGCCGTAACTGAGCTTTCTTAATCTAATAGCCTTCTGTAGGTCAACGAAAGCTGCAAACATCTTTCCAGTTTTGTTATTTTTAGCGAGATGTTTGCCAACAGCTCTCATGGCATCATCACCGCCAAAACCTGGTCCTAAAGAAATAATGGCACACGCGAGGTTCAGTTTAGATCCCTTATCACCTGTCCCGAACCTATACAGTTCAGCCGGTATTCTTACCAATGCAAGAGTGAAATCGGCAATATCATTGAACTCACAAAACCATTCCAATGGTGTTTCAGGGGCGGCCGATCCATTTATCCAATTCCATTTATGAACTGCTGCACCACCGAAATCGTGAATTGCTTGCAGCATCCCCTCTCTGTATGGATATGCCTCCTCATTAAGCAAAACTATATAGTTATCATCATTTTGAGAAGGTATAACAACCTTGAGTAAAACGGCTGCATTTAAACCAGGTGGCAGATTGCCTAGTGAAACAACATTAAACGAACCTTCGCCCTGACTATTTAATTGAACCAAACCACTGGTCATTTCGTCACCACTGTCGTCATACAATGCAAGGTATGGATTTTCTGTGCTAGTATGCGAAATATAAACACGATCCATTTGGCCGGCAAATCCATGCCCGATGACAATATCTGCACTCGATGGTTCGATGGCACCTGAAACGGCCATGGTGTCTGACTCGGTTACTTCACTTGATCCACCGCTCACAAAAAGCGTCATCTCGCCTTGGCTAAACGTAGCGATAACCTCATACCACTCATCTTGTTCCAAGATCAAACTTGAGGTCGCTGTTACAGGCTCTGTACTTGCTGACGTGGTAAGGGAACAATAAATCTGATTGGATGCATTGACACCAATCTCATAATCACCAGCTTTAGTAAGAAGCGTTGCCGCCTGATCAACAACGGTTGGTTTAATGGTGACGGATAGTTTGATGTCGTCTATTAGATGTAAATTAGCATCGTCGGCAACAACAACTTGATCACTACTGCCGGCAAACACCAGGGTATTGACAGTTTTTACGACACTTCCTTCGAAATCTATCCAATCCTCTGTTTCCAGGACTGCGCCATCCACTATACCATCATGGTTATTGCCGGATGAATCCACCACTGTATTTCCCGCTGTAATCTCATCGAATTCAAACAATAAGATGGGTCCAGCGCCACTGAGACTAACTTCTGCAATGCCTCCAGGAGGTCCGCCTACAATTCGTACAGGTGTGGCTGCATGATAGGGAAAGTTTATATCCGTTCCATCAACTAGTGTCACTGTATCAACACCATGAGGTGGTGTGGTAGTCGCGTCAATGTATCCCGCAAGGTCCGGATAGTCGATCAAAACCTGCTTATCACTGTCGAAGAAATAGACGCTTTCATCAGCACTGGCATTCCCTACAGATACTAGAATATTAGCATATCCATGGCGGGCGCAATAACTACTAAGAGTAGCCTGCACAGTACCACTGCCAGGTACAGTTTGCGGTCCTGTGATAGTGCCGTTTGATGTGTACCAATAGATATCAGCGCCGGGGCTTACATTAGTGATCGTAGCTTCTAGGGTGGCCGTTTCCCCGGCATCCAAGTTTATTTGGGTTTTATTAAGTGCAAGAGAGATGTTTACGGCTGTAGCGTCAATATCAACAAATTCCACAGTATCGTCAGCTTCAATCGATACTAGGTGTTCCTCTGCAAACTCTCCGGCGGTAAGGACCGCAGTGGCCTGTCCATTTCCATCGGTTTGCTCAATTACATCGCTGAGCAGGCCGACACCTTGCTCGTGGAACCAGGTGACCGGTGTACCTTCTTCTACAATTTGATTAAATTGATCTTTAACGGTTGCAGTCAGGAGAACGGTATCGTTTTCATCTGCAGCGAGGGTTTCTTTGCTCTTCTCGATTTGAATAATAGCCGCCTTACCCGCTACCACTTCAATCTCAGCGGTGACAAGGGTATAGTCAGGGCCCACCGCTCTGAGTTCGCCATCCGCCATCTGTAACCATAGGGTCGCCTCGACGGTATATTTTGAGCCGGCGTCGGTTGAAGTGTTCAGCGTGATATGGGCGAAGCCATCCTCCGTTGTGCTCACAGAATCGGACAAATAACCGCCAAGATCGGAAATATCTTCGTCGATTTTCCATTTAACGACTGAGCCGTCATCCACGGTTTCTAATTCATCGGTATCCCGGTCGTCTCGGAAAAGGCCTAGTGTAATCTCGATTGACGCATCGTCTGCGGAGACTTTAACGTCTTCGTCGGGGAAGATGTATGTTTTATTGGGATACGGTACTGGGTCGAGATCGCCCGCATCCCAGTATTTACGCCAGAAGGGGCCTTCCCCCGGCCCCGGAGGTCTACCCCCCTCTGCGTCTTTATCTATGTCTTTTCTACAGGTATAGACCTCTTTGGTTTTTTGTTCTTTGTTACCTGGATCTAATATATTCCCATAAATGTCTTTAATGCAATACGGATCATATACACGGGCAAGCACTTGATCGCCAACACGATAGCTCTTATCCTGATCATAGTCATTGAGATCAAGAGGCTTTGGGTAAATTCTACAGCTACCGCCATAGCCATGCCATCCGTATGTACCTGATTTTGCGTAATAGTGGACATCTTTATCGTCATCATATGGTCGTTCATCTGTATTTTCGCAGGCTTGCGGAAAAGCGTCTATGGGAACATAATTAAAAAAGTAACGCTCCCCCCTCATATTGTTACTACGTGCTTCAATGGTGACACTAGGAATTGTTGCAGTACTGGTTAAACCCACAGATGCATCTTCATTTTCATCAAAATTGTAATATATTTCCCCTTGTCGACCAGGCGTGCTACCACTATTATCGATTTTACCGTTCAGGCGCCACCGGAAATAATTCTGCGGTTTGTCTGAGTTTTCTTCCCCTTCATCCAATTCCCATTCAAACTCGAAGGTTCTGCCGTTAAATTGGAGCGTTTGATCAGTACGGTTGTATCTTTCGTTATTGATGGTAATGATCCGATAGTCCGAGTCTTCAGTAATATGATGAACATCAGCAAACTTCACCAAAAGCGACTCCCCACGTAAGGATGTATCAAACAGTGAGGATCTTTTTATGAAATCTACGGTAAGAACGCATTCTTGATCCCCGACTTTCCCTGTGTAGACCAACCGGTGCTCTGATCCATCGAGCCAAGTTATGCGTCCGAAGAGCCGCGGTATACGATTTATTAAGGAACCAGAACAACCAGGTCTATCTCCTGCAACCCCCAACACACTATTTCCACTCCAGGGAATATATATTCCATAGTTGACCGACCCATCATCGAGGACCAAAAAGTATTGACCTTCATCTGGCATGGCAGTCTCATTATGGTAACCATCATCATACCATTGGTATGGATTACCTATATTATTGTATGACATCCAGTTTCCGTTATTGTTATTCGAATTCGAGCGGTAGAAAAACTCGAACTTCCCCTGATTCATGGTAAGGTCGGTACCTTCTGGAGCCTTTAAATTGTTGTGGATATAAAACTCTGAGTGATGAACGTTATAGGCGTTATGTGCTTCTATTGGTGTATAGTCGTTTTGAACATAGAATTCCAGGCCGCCGTCAAAGTTGATCATTGAGACGTCGTCTCGTTGGTAGATTTGAACATTCTCGGTTCCAATATCCCCCACCGTTATCGTAAACGCTGTTTCACCACCGGTTGCATGGGTATCGCCACCTACGAATTCTACGTAAATGAGGTTTTCCTCAGCCTCTAGGGGGCCTAGTTCAGCGGTATTCCATCTGTATGTTTGGGTTTCGTTATCATATGGGATCTCGACGTCTCTGAACTTATCGAGCCACAAGCGCACCCAGGGCGAAGTATCCCCTTCAGCGCGTTTAATTACCAGTTCACCGGTAGCTAGCCCTTGGATTCCCGGCACTGACATCCAGGTGAGGCCACCGAGTTGTTTATACATCTTATGAGACCCATCAACCACAATCGTGGTCCCATTCTTCACAAATTCAATGCTACCTTTATCACCCGTCCAAGTGAGTTTATAGTGGACATCGTGACCCGAATTGCTGAGTTCTTTGCCAAGAATGTCAAATCTAGTAAACCGTTCACTCTCATTGTGCCAGTCCCACTCCTTGGGAAGAACAATCTCTTTATCCTCAGTAAAGGGCCCACCATACGGATAGATTTCGACCTTGTTGTGCCCTTTTGTCATTTCAAGTCTGAAACTGCCTTGGTAGAAGAATTCACGGGGCTGTACAATGATCGACAGACTCGCGGTTTCGCCGAGAGCAATGCTTTCAGAGGAAACAGCGAGTCCGATGGAGATCACGTGGAAATTCAAGGGTAGATATTGGGTTGTTTTGTCTACATCTTCATAGCGGGCATTAAACTGCACGGAATCTTGCATGGATTCACTGGCTTTTACACCCCTGATGTATAGATCATCGGGAAACTCGTCGACGTAGTAACTGAGTTCGACATCTAGGTCGGACTGGCGATATCGAAGCGTCATATTTTCCGGATCCTCAGGATCCCCTTGCCAGATTTCGATTTTATCCGCATTGTCGGAATCGACTTCGATGGTAATGTCTCCGCTGGTATAGTTATCGAGTCCCGTCATCAATAGCTGCGTGTACCCCCCCTTCACTGCATATTTGTCCAGCGAGACTAGGGTGACGTCTAGGTATTCATGGGGGATCCACTCCACCGCATCAATACAGGCATAGTCATCCTGATCGGTGGCGCCGGGCAGTTTGCTGTACTCCCAAACTATGCTATGTTCCTCCGCAAAGGGTAGGGTATACTCTACTTCCTGCCAGCCGGAGCTATGAAGGTATTGGTTGGTGAGGGCGCCATCTATGGTGAGATAAAGATCGCCGCCGTTGATTGAAGTATCCACCTTGTAAGCAAAGCGCAGGGTACCGGCACCGTTGACTTTGGTTTCCAAGGTACCGGATTCGCCGGCATTCAGGGGACCACATTGGGCGGAACTTATCCCTACATGCGACCTACTTTCCGTGCCAAACCAGAACCGGTCGCCACCGGTCGTGAAGTCCAGAACACTATCCAAGGCATCGGATAGCGGCAGGGACTCATCGTCGATCTTGATCTGGATGGGGTCGGAGGTGCATGTCGATTTACCATCATCACTCTCCACGGTGATTTTGTAGATACCGGGG
>JANQEY010000330.1 GCA_028278125.1 bacterium
TTAATCATTGAAAAGAAATTATCCATCGGAAAACTATTACCCAACGGGGATATCGATTTTCATGAAAAATCCTATCCCTGGAATATGAAAATTAATGATGTCATAGGTCATGTTATTCCGGCAGTACCGGCAGAAAACGGGACGACAGTCACCGGGGAAACCATTCCCGCTCCCGGTATTCACGACCTGGATTTGCACCTTGAAGGCGCCGAACTGGGAGAAGACGGGAAACTACGCGCAACAACAACAGGTGTTTTACTAGTTTATAATAAAGACATCAAGGTTGCGGATTGTCTCGTCATTAACGGAAATGCCGGTCATATAACAGGAAATATCAATGCGGATTCCCATGTGCTCGTAGAAGGTTATCTTGAACCGGGATTCAAACTGAAGTCAAATTCGGGGGATGTCATTATCAAGAATAATGTTGAAGATGGAATAGTCTATGCCCAGGGAAATATTGTAATTAAGACAGGTGTGCGTGGTATAAAAAGTGAAATTATCGCTTCAGAAAATATTTCGGCTACTTTTGCTGAAAATACAAAATTAATATCAGATGGCGATATGACAATCCTGGATACTCTTATTAATTGTAAAACTCATTGTAAAAAGAAATTATCCGTAGGATATAGTCGATCACCAAAAAGCACCATTATAGGCGGCATTACTCAGGCAATGGAGAGTATAGAAGCCCAAAACCTTGGTTGTGACAGCTATTATAAAACCGTTGTCCTTGCAGGTCCGGGGCAGGATGTCATATTACACCTTAATAAGATAACTGATGATTTGGAAAAGAAGATATCTGATTTCAAGGATCTATGGCGTATATATAAATTTTATCAGAAACATCCACCCCCTTATAAAGAGGTAACGCTGGAGAGAATAGTTAATACCCGAAAAAAAATAAAACGAGAATATAAAATGTTGCGTGCTCAATACGACCAGTTATATGAGCGTATTCAAAATGCAAAAACTGCAAAGGTAACCGTACGTCGAAAAATCTATCCCGGTGTGAAGGTCTGTATTCTGGACAAAATATATAATGTAGAAGAAATACTGGGTCCGGGTACTTTTGAGATTAAGGACAACAGGATTGTTTACCTGCCGACCTTTGCCTGAAAAAGTAGCACCACGATACAATAATCTTATTCAAGATAGGCTTCAGCTTCGATTTCAACCAGCATTTCCGGTGTAATTAATCTGGCCACCTGAACCATGGCTGAAGCCGGCCGGATATCACCGAAAAACTTACCGTGTGCCTTGCCTATTTCCTGCCAGTGTTCAATATTAACAGCGTATATTCTTGTTCTGTAGACATTTTCGAGATTTGCACCAAAGTATTTCAACGAATTTTCAATATTGTTCAAAATCTGGATAGTCTGTTCATACGGATCATTAATTCCGACAATATCACCATTGCTATTGGTAGCTGTTGTACCGGCCACATGTATAGTATTGCCTGCTTTCACCGCCCTTGAATAACCCACGACTGATTCCCATTCTGTTCCGGTAGATAATTTTTTAAACATAGCTGACACCATACTGTTTCATGTATTCAGGTAAGTACCGCTGGCATACAGGGTTTTCATCATCCATGTAGACGATGTTGGTTCTGTCATGTTTTTGGTACATTTCAACTTTCCCAGACCCTGTAGCCGGGTTGATATTTTAAGACAGATTCTACAACAGAGATGGTCAAACAGGTAAACGGCTTATTAATTAAGTATATCCTTGCCGTATCATTATTGCTGATCGGGTTTTACGGTATTACATCGCCTCCTGCAATCAGCATTATTTGGGACTGGGCCAATGCCCTTGGGTATATCGCTGCCTGTACCATACTGTTTCTGTTTATCTATACCGGTCAAAGACGTAATTTTCCTTCAGTTTCCGGAAAGTTTTTTATCGATTTTCACCGTCATACGGGTTACGTGATCCTCGTCATTATCACGATGCACGCAGGAATCCTGCTGTTAAAAGACCCCGTACTTATTGAACATCTTAAAATCACTGCACCTTATTACATGCTCTGCGGACTGTTCGCATTCATATTGATGCTCATCGTAACCGTCAGTTCATTCCAATCAGTGCGGAAATTAATCTGGTCTGATTACAAATGGTTCAGGATAATCCACGCATTAATTGGAGTACTCATCGTCCTGCTGATTTATATACATATCGTAAAGAGCCGTTACTATGCAAATAGTGACTGGAAGACAATTGTCTGGACCATCACGTGTTTCCTGTTTATTGGTTTCTATGTCATCGAAAAAACCGGTGACAATGACATAAATAAACAGGTTAATCGTATAAATAAAAATACTGCCATGTACCTTAGCTATACCGGCGGTGCTTTACTTTGTCTTATTGCCTGGCTGATTGCCTATATCCACAACAGCTGACATGAAAAAGCATCATCGGCATCTGATAATATCCGGTTTCATGATTATGGCATCGCTGATATCTTTTAAACTGTTAGGCGATTATCGCAATGAAAAAATTGCCACACGGCCGCTCTTACCTGTAAATTTTCAGCATCTGGATCACAGAGAAGTCCAGTGCGCCGAATGCCATCATAATTTTATTGATGATACGGGCGGGGGAAGCTGTTACTTATGCCATAAAACTGATCCCGAACTCACTCATTCCATCGAAGAGATGTTCCATACTTTTTGCCGGAACTGCCATTTACAGGCCAGGTTGGAAACAGGGAAATCGGGTCCGATCCGCCAGTGTGGGAATTGTCATACCGGTACTTAGTAAATAATCATTGCTATGGTACAGAGATAAAAAAACCGGGATAATGAATGCCCCATTTTTAATGTTATTGTCTGGAATTCATATATTCATTCGTCTATCTTAATGAACACGAACTAATGGGGATAGAATCCATGCAATATATGTTACTCATTCACCATGATCCGCATGTCTGGGATGATGTCACAGACGAATTTATGGAGGGTTTATATGTTCAACATAGAAAACTCCAGTCCGAATCCAAAGAAAAAGGCGCTTTTATCGCTGCAGACCGTCTCGCCGCCGTGGAAACCGCAACAACTGTCCGTAAGCAAAATAATGAATTAGTCATCACAGACGGTCCTTTCGCGGAAAGCAAGGAAGTATTATTAGGATATTACCTGTTGGATTGTGAAAACCTCGATCAGGCACTTGAATATGCCAAGATGATCCCGGTACCGGAAGGCGGTGGTGTCGAAGTACGTCCTGTTTATTACTCAGTGAATGCAAACTCTGCCTGATACAACGAAACCTGTTGATACAATTATCAGGGACTCCTATGGTAATGCATTAGCAACGCTGATCCGCCTGACCGGTGATTTCGATTTAGCGGAAGACGCGCTGCAGGATGCCTGTGTTAAAGCCATGGAATCCTGGATTGAGCAGGTTCCGGAGAATCCCGTTGCCTGGCTGGTCACTGTGGCACGTAATCGTGCCATTGATATCCTGCGCCGGCATCAATATGCAAAACACAATATTGAACCTTTTCTGGAAGTGGTCAGTGATACGGATGAAAGTCATGATGATAAACATCTTCATACCCACATTAATGATGATTTATTGCGTCTTATCTTCACCTGCTGCCACCCGGCACTGGCCATCGAAACCCGTCTGGCGCTGACATTAAAAACAGTCGTCGGCTTGTCACTGGAAGAAGTATCACGGGCTATGCTGGTGACTCCAAAAACCATGGAGCAGCGTCTGGTACGTGCAAAACGAAAGATCAGAGAGGCGGGTATCGCCTACGAAATACCTGACCCCCTGCATCTCCCCGAACGCTTATCCGCCGTACTCCGTGTCATCTACCTGATCTTTAATGAAGGCTATACTGCAACGGGCGGTGAGACGCCGATACGGGAGGAACTATGTCATGAAGCCATACACCTCGCCATGCTGCTCAATAAGCTGTTCCCTGAACAGGCGGAAGTGCTGGGATTAGCAGCCCTGTTACTCATGCAGGATGCCAGAAAAACAGCCCGCCTTGATTCCAACGGCAATCTGATTCCACTGGATCAACAGGACAGGCAACAATGGAATCATGATCAGATCAGCGAAGCACAAAAATTACTGGATAAAGCATTAACTATCAATCAGCCCGGTCCCTATCAGATCCAGGCTGCTATTGCGGCCTTGCATAATAGTGCCGCCAATGCCCCGGATACCGACTGGCAACAGATTGCCGCCCTGTACCGTACATTACTCAGATATGAATCCAATGCCATTGTCCGGCTCAACTATGCCGTTGCCCTGTCAAAGGCCGAAGGTCCGGAGGCCGGCCTGTCACTACTGGAATCCCTGGAATCACAAAAAGAAATCGCAAACTATTCCCCTTACTTTGTCGCCCGAGGTCACCTGTGCAGCGAGGTCGGTAGACTCACCGATGCCCGGCGCTACCTGCAGAAAGCCATGGACTTGACCTGTAATCAGACTGAAAAAGACTACCTGAAAAATAAATTGCTTAATCTGTCGGAAATGAAATAAGCCATTCGTCTAGATAAGGAATCCATAAAAATCAGGAGATGTTACATGAAAGCTTATCTGATAAACGGCTCACCCAATTGCCGCAAGGTACAGGCCACGATTGCCCATCTGGGTCTGGATATTGAAACCGAGTTTCTGGACATTTTTAAGGGCGATCTGAAAAAGGATGATTATCTCGGTATCAATCCCAACGCCCTGGTTCCAGCGCTGGTCGATGGTGATCTCAAGCTGTGGGAATCAAACGCCATCGTGCAATATCTGGCGGATAAAGCGGGAGCAGACAGTCTATTCCCCAAAAATCCCCAACAGCGCATCGACATCATCCGCTGGCAATTCTGGGAAGCCATTCATTTTAACAAGGCAGCAGGGACACTGGTATGGGAATATTTTGCCAAACCGATCTTGAACCTGGGCGATCCCGATAAAGAACTGGTGGAACAGGGTATTAAGGATTTTCATCGCTATGCACCGATCCTGGATCAACATCTGAAGGATAAAGACTTTGTGGCAGGAAATAATGTCACGATAGCGGATTTCTCCATGGCATGCCTTGCCGACGAGTGGGACACCTCACATGTCCCTTATCAGGGATACAAAAATATTGTTGCATGGATAGACCGCATGAATAACATTGAAGCATGGAAAGTGACAGCACCACCCTCACTGGACGAGATTGGAAAAGCGGTCAATGCATGATGACAATTAGAGCCATATAGTGATGAAGGATGTCATCTTTCCGGGTGACATCCTTTATTTATATTAAATGTTCCGAATAGTGCTACAGTTTGAGCACAACTGTTTAATCCCAAGGGATCAACATCATGAAAAAGAAAAATAACAGCGAAGCATATTTCATGGAACTCGTTGAACATTTCACGGATAAAAACAAGGATGTACAGGCGGGCAGGATGATGAGTTCTCCCGGATTAAAAGTAAACAACAAGGTATTTGCTTTTTACTCAAAAGGCAGTATGGGGTTTCGTCTGGGACCGGATTTTGCTCCCAAACAGGCCGGACTGAAAAAACCGACTCTTCTGAATCCCTTTAAAACAAAAGGCCCGTTAAAGGGCTGGTATGTCGTCAAGGATAACGAAATGGACAAATGGAAAAGTCTTACGCAAACCGGTCTGGATTTTACCCGAACATTGAAGAAATAAATATTATGAACAAAAACGTATTTGAGTTTCTCAGGAAACTGGATAAAAACAATCACCGTGAGTGGTTCAAGCAGAATAAATCCCTTTATGAAGAAGCAAAAGCGGAGTTCGAGGATCTTATCTCGGATGTAATAGACGAAATCAGTAAATTTGATCAAAGTGTAGAGTGGTTGACACCCAGAGATTGTGTTTTTCGTATCTACCGCGATACCCGTTTTTCCAAGGACAAGACGCCATATAAAACCC
>JANQEY010000007.1 GCA_028278125.1 bacterium
TTCTACTGCTTGTAATAAATTACTGTACCAGTATTGCACCAGTTAAAGAGATAAGGCTTAGGAAGTTTTCCTAAGCCTTTTTTATTTTTGTCGGAGCGACTGGATTTGAACCAGCGACCCCCTGACCCCCAGTCAGGTGCGCTACCGGGCTGCGCCACGCTCCGAAACTTCGTTTTTTCAAGAAAAAGAATATAGAAAGATCGCCTTATAGTATCAACTCTCGCTGATCAGTTTAATCCCTGGAGACGTTTAAAGGCTTTAGTTTGCTTCAACTTAGAAGATCGAGGATTTCCCGAAGTTCGCTACGAATTTCCTCCACGGGGATAGACTTTTCA
The DNA here is from genome assembly GCA_028278125.1 of bacterium. Next base: position 336 of record JANQEY010000007.1, read on the forward strand.
GGTTTGGGATCAATTTTGAGATTACCGTTATCGTGCTTTACTTCAACATCCTTCACCGATTCCTTCTGCCGTTGAAGTTCAAGCCTCGCTCCTTCAACCGTAAAACGGTTTTTATGAAGTAGTTGCTGTATCCTGCGCAGGAGATCTATATCGTTTTCACGGTAGGTTCTGCTTCCAGCCCTGTTTTTGCGTGGACGAAGTTGAGGGAATTCCGTTTCCCAGTATCTAAGTACGTGTGGAGCTAGTCCCAATAAATTGCTTACTTCGCTGATACTGTAATACATCTTTTGCATTCATGTATCCCGTTTATCTAATTCGTGCGGCCTCAATGGAAAGTAAAATATCGCCGGAGTAATTTCAACCCATTGAACTCCAGGGCTTGCGTTGATTTTTGATTGCCTGAACAGCAACCGTTCCCCAGCTTCCCGAGTGGATCACCAGCTGACGGAACCTTTCCAACCGTCCACCGAAGCCAATACCGCTCAGCTTATGTTTCATAACCAGTGAATTATCACCAAGATATACCGGTTGACGAGGTTGGACAAATATGCCTGGGAGTGGATCAAGGGCAGTATTTTTCCTGATTACGGCAATTCCCTTATACCCAGCTTCTTGAACCAGTTCGAGAACATGACGGTCGTACCAGCCAAAGGGTGGAGAAAACCATTTTATCTCTGAACCGGTTATCTCTTCCAGCCTGTAACGGGAATCAACAATTTCAGCGTAACGTTGATGGTGGTCCACCAGGGCAAGATGTTTGTGTGAAAGACTGTGTGATCCCACTTCATTACCGGCAGCGATCCATTCATTAAGTTCATCCCGGGTCATATGCCGGAATCGTAAACCAAACCTGCCGGAATCCCAGGTATTTATTCTCCCGATGTAGTTTACAGGAACAAAAGTAGTGGCTGAATAGTTATGCTCAATCAGAACCGGTAAAGCGTTTTCGAAAACACTCTGGTAACCATCATCAAAGGTCAGACCGGCTTTTTGGGTGTGAGTATATTGATGCTGATTGTATGAATCCCCGGTTTCATCGTGTAATGAAGAAAGTGATGAAACTGAATAGCCCAGCCTGGAGACACTTTCAACCTGGCGTTTAAATCCTGAAGGTGTTGTCCGGGTAATACCAAGCTCGATCTTCGAATCGACCTTGTGGTATAATAAAACCGGTGAAGTTGATCTATCAGACACCGGTATGCCCGAATCCACCGGGTCCTCGTTCTGTTTCCGGGAGATTTTCACACTCATCCCAGTTAATACTTACAACAGGGCAGATTACCATCTGCGCTATCCTGTCACCTCTTGATACGGTAAAAGGCTTTTTCGAAATGTTTCCGATGATGATTTTTACTTCGCCGCGGTAGTCGCTGTCGATGGTTCCCGGACTGTTTGGTATCACAATCCCATGTTTTAACGCCAGCCCACTCCTGGGACGCACCTGTGCCTCATATCCCCGCGGCACAGCAATAGCAAAGCCGGTCGGAATAGCCAAAGTATCTCCCGGTAGAATAACAATATCGTTTTCAACAGCGGCATATATATCCATCCCGGACGCATCCTCTGACATAGCTTTTGGAAGTGGAATATCCGATGTTTTTTCTGCGTCCAGGCGGTTAATGGCAACCTTGAGGTTTGTAATCATGAAGAAATTCCCGTTTTCAACAATTTAACCCGGACATAAATCCGGGTTATTCAAACTAATCAAAAATCAAGCATATAAGAGAAATACATCTGCAAATACTACCGGAATATTTACCGGTTCATATACCTGTAATGGTATTCCTCAACGGCTTTATATGCTTTTTCCAGGACATTTTCTGGCGGCAGGAAAACAATCCGGAAGTGTTTAGTACCCGGAACCTGTCCGAATCCACTTCCCGGAACCACAACAACACCGGTTTCCCTGATCAAACCTTTAACCCACTCCTCGTCTTCACCGTCCATATGAATCTGCGGGAAGGCGTAAAAGGCGCCACCGGGACTGACACATGAGATACCATCAATTGCGTTCATCATCTCAACTGTGATATTACGCCTGCTGGTAAGCTTCTCGATCATTTCATCCAGGTGACCCTGGTTACCCTCAAGCGCCGGTTCGATTGCGAACTGCAATGGATGGTTGGCACATAAACGAGCACGGAGGATTTTGTTAATAGCCTCGATATACTCGCATAAAACAGACTTGTCACCGCTGACAATACCCCATCCAATCCTGAGACCCGGACCGAGATAGTTTTTCGACAACCCGTTGAAGGTGATCATGGGGACTTCACTATCAAGTGAAGCGAGTGAAACATGCTGACCACCGTCAAAAAGCTGCTTGTCATAAATCTCATCGGCGAAAATGACGATGTTATTCTCTTTCGCCAGCCTGATCAGGTCCCTCAGCAACTCCTCGGAACAATTTGAACCCGTTGGATTATTGGGATTGATAATGACTATCGCGCGTGTCTTATCGTTAATCTTTGACTTGATGTCTTCAAGGTCGGGTTGCCAGCCGTTGGATTCATCGAGGTAATATGGATTCTCTTCGGCTTCCAGCTTGGCTATGACCGCGGTATAAAGCGGATATCCTGGCGATGGAGTCAGGACATTTTCACCGGCATTTACTAGTGCCGTCAAACAGATCTCGATAGCTTCGCTGGCACCCGTAGTTATAAAAATATCATGGGGATTTTTAATACCCTTGTTATCAGCATACCGTTCGATTGCTTTCAACGCCGGGCCGATCCCGGACGATGGTGAATAACCGTTATAGTTATCCTGCATCGCTTTATAGGTAGCCTCTACAATGTGATCGGGAGTTTTAAAATCATACTGGTTGGGATCACCGATATTGAGGTAAAGCATCTCTTTACCGGTTTTTGCCACCTCGTTAGCCAGTACTACAATATCACGAACCGCGTACTTGATGTTTTCAGTTCGAACCGCCGGTTGAATCAAAGAGCTCATGAATATTTTCCCCTATAACTTCCCTTTATTTACTGTTACTGTTGGACGGTAACAAGTAAGACGCATATAAACCATTACCAAAGAAATCTGAAGCAACCTTTTGAATGTCTTCAGCCGTTACCGAATCGATATGTACCAGGAGGTCATCTATAGGCATGTATTCACCCAGGTATATTTCCATCCGTGCCAGCCTGTTCATCCTGCTGGCAACACTCTCCAGCCCAAGCATCAAACCACCTTTAAGCTGGGTTTTTACCCTGGCAAGCTCAGATTTACTTAACGGTTTATTAATCAGTTTATCAATTTCCTTCCTGATCAGGTCAACCGCCCTGGGTACATGTTTTTCCTCTGTCCCTGCGTAAATACCAAACATACCGGTATCGGAATATGCTTCGTGAAAGGAATAGATGCTGTATGCCAGGCCGTTACGTTCCCTGATACGCTGGAATAGACGAGACGACATTCCTGCACCCAGAACAGTATTCATCAGCAGGAAAGAGAACCTGCGCGGATCACTGAAACTGATTCCACGGGTTCCCAGGCAGAGATGCGCCTGCATTATTTCTTTTTTACGCGTAAAATCTTCGACAGTGGGATCAATTCCCTTGAATTTTTTACGTTTTTTAGCATTGCTTGATGGAAGATTGAGTTTTTTCTCCACCAACTTTACCAGCTTATCGTGGTCTACCCTGCCGGCGGCTGCAATAACCAGTTTACCGGGAGTATAACGTTCAGCCCAGTACTCCTGGACTTCTTTACGAGAGAAAGATGCTACTGATTTCTTCGATCCCAGGATAGGTCTTCCCAAACTGTTTTTCGGGAACAACCTCGCCGCGAAATCTTCATGTATAACATCTTCGGGAGTATCTTCACTGGTGGAAATTTCTTCCAGCACCACCCCCTGTTCCCTCCGTATTTCTTTTTCCAGGAATTTGGAATTGCTGGCCATATCGCAAAGAACGTCTACTGCAAGCAGCAGACGTTCATCAAGCAAATGAGCATAATAAGCAGTAATTTCTTTGGTTGTAAACGCATTTAAATGTCCGCCCACATGCTCGATTTCGCTGGCAATACTCAAGGCACTTCTCTTTTTAGTACCCTTGAACATCATGTGCTCGAGAAAATGGCTCAGCCCGGCTTGCCGCTGGTTTTCATCTCGAGAACCAACAACAAACCAGAGCCCTACGGCAACTGAACGGACATTTTCCATATACTCGGTTATGATACGTGTACCGTTATCCATAACCGTGCATTTATAAGGATTACCGGTTATCTGACTGTTAATCACCACTTGATTTCCCATTCTTATTAATCGATAACCTGCTTATTATTCGGCAATTTACCTTCTTGGGCCGCGTCCACCCGGTTTTTTATGAGGGGGACGTCCACTGCCATTTCCGCTTCTGCGGGTCGGTTTACGTTCCGTATACCCCTCGGGACGAGGTAGCAGTGCCTTGCGGGACAAGTCAAGTTTACCCTGGTCAGTTATATGTACCAGCTTTACCTTGACTGAATCACCAACTTTCACAACATCCTCAACCTTGTTTACACGATGCCATTCCAGTTCTGAAATATGGAGTAATCCCTCTTTACCCGGGAAAATTTCACAGAATGCACCAAAGTCAGTTATTTTCATAACTTTAGCGTCATATTCTGATCCGATTTCCGGCGGTTGAGTCATCATGCGGATTACATCCTGGGCATTGGTGGTATCTTCATCAGTGGTTGAAGAAATTGTGATCATACCGTCATCATCAATTTCGATATTGACATTGAACTCATCCTGCAGCTTACGGATCTGGCGACCACCGGGTCCTATAATCAGTCCTATATCCTCGGGATCAACCTGGATATGAGAGATTCTAGGCGCATATTTTGAGAGTGTATCACGGTGAGTCGGCAGAGCCTCGTTCATGATTCCCAGGATATGCTCACGTCCTTCTTTAGCCTGTGCAAGGGCTTCAGCCATAATCTGCTTGGATAATCCCTTGATCTTGATGTCCATCTGGAAAGCGTTGATGCCCTTACTGGATCCGGCAACTTTAAAATCCATGTCGCCAAGGTGATCTTCATCGCCGAGGATATCAGAAAGGATTACATAATCATCACCTTCCTTGATAAGACCCATAGCGATTCCAGCCACCGGTGACTTCAGAGGTACACCGGCATCCATGGCGCTCAATGATGCAGAGCATACTGTAGCCATAGATGATGAACCGTTTGATTCTAGGACTTCACTGACTATTCTAACCGTGTATGGGAACTCATCCCATGGTGGAAGAACAGCCTTGATAGCCCTGTTGGCAAGGTGACCGTGTCCTTCTTCCCTGCGACCCGGTGAAAGATTTCGCTTTACTTCACCGGTACAGAATGGCGGGAAGTTGTAATGGAGCATAAATGTTTTCCAATAATTCCCTTCCAGGTCATCGATGCGCTGTTCATCCATCTTTGCACCCAGGGTACAGGTTCCCAGTGATTGAGTCTGGCCACGGGTAAACAGTGCTGACCCATGTACTCTTGGAAGTAAACCTGCTTCAATAGTAATCTGGCGGACATCTTTTAAGCCTCTTCCGTCAAGACGCACTTTCTTGTCAAGAACCATTTTCCTCATTGTATCCTTGACCTGGTTTTCCAGCGCCCAGCCGATCTGTTTTTCCTGCTCAGGAAACTCTTCAGCAAGCTGTTCGCGAAGTTCTGTCTTTAATTCCTTCTGAGCTTTTTTACGTTCGGCTTTATCTGCAATAGCAACCAGTTCAGCGACTTTTTTATCCGTTGCCTTGATAACCGCTTCCTGGACTTCATCGCTAACAACAAAAGGTGTCCATTCACGTTTTTCAACACCAATTGCTTCAACAAATTCATACTGTAATTTGATAATTCCCTTGATTGCTTCGTGGGCGAATTCAATGGCTTCGATGAATACACTTTCGTCTACTTCCTGCGCCTCACCTTCAACCATTGCAATGGCGTCACTTGTGCCGGCAACCAGGATATCAAGGTCACACTCTTCAAGCTGCTGGATCGTCGGGTTCAGTACCAGTTCGCCATTTATACGTCCAACCTTGACTGTCGCGACAGCTTCATCAAATGGAATATCTGAAGTAACCAGGGCTGTCGAAGCACCGATTACACTTAGAATGTCACCATCATTTTCACCATCATGGGAAAGCACAGATATCAATACCTGTGTTTCGTGATAATATCCTTTGGGGAAAAGTGGTCTTAATGGACGGTCTGTCAGTCTTGCTGTCAGTATTTCCTTGGTATGCGGACGGCCTTCACGTTTGAAAAATCCGCCTGGAATCCTTCCCACGGCATACATTTTCTCACGGTAATCTACCGTCAATGGGAAAAAGTCTGTATTCTCACCCATTTCACGATTGGAAACTGCTGTAGCAAGAATTACAGTATCCCCGTATTTTATCCAGGCAGCACCATCAGCCTGCTTAGCTACTTTCCCTACTTCGATGGAGAGAGTTCTTCCACCCAGCTCCATCTCTTTCTTTAAATGCATTATTCCTCCAGCGCCAACTACCATGCATGGTAAATTGGCGGTTCTCTATCGGCGTATTCCGAGTTCTTTGATTAATTCCCTGTACTTCACGATGTCTTTCTTCTTGAGATAATCGAGCAGACGACGACGTTTACCGACCATCTGCAAGAGGCCTCGACGTGAGTGATGATCTTTTTTATGAAGACGGAAATGTTCCGTCAGTTCATTGATACGAGCCGTAAGGAGTGCAATCTGAACTTCCGTACGACCGGTATCGGTTTCATTCACTCCGAATTTTTTAATGATCTCCTCTTTGACTTCTTTCGTCAATGGCATTTTTTGTTTCTCCTTAAGGTATATGTTAAATGTTTTGTTTTCTCTTTAGCAAACTACTGAATTTCTTACGTTTTCAACGTCAATTTTTAATTGTTTTATTAAATCTTCTCTTGAAGAATACTTCTCCTGCTTCCGTAAAAATTCAAGCCACTCTACAATTATAGTTTTTCCATACAGGTCGATTTCAGTATCGATAAGGTGTACTTCAATCCGGATTTTCTCATCATCAGTAAATGTCAAATTAGTTCCAATTGAACCTGCCCCGGCGTAAATCTTGCCATCTGCATGAACTCTTACCGAGTAGACACCTTCGGCTGGAATCAACTGCGCCGGATCTATCGGTTCAATATTCGCGGTGGGGTATCCAAGTTCTCTTCCGCGACTGTTACCTTTTACAACATTGCCGATAATCCTGTAAGGGCTTCCCAGGTAATCATTGGCGATATCCAACTGTCCATCATGCAACGCGTTCCTGATCTTTGTACTGCTGATCGCCACCCCGGATAGCGTATGAGCATCAATAATCTCCAGCTCGAAATTACACTCCTCCGATTTTTTGGCCAGGAACTCTATATCACCTTCTCTATTGCGACCAAACGAATGATTATAACCAACCACCAGTTTGTTCATCCCGATAGAATCGATCAGGATTTCATGCAGGAACCGCTCAGCCGTGATCGAAGCAAACTCGATGTTAAAGGGTATAACAATTACTCTCTCGATCCCAAGTTTTTCCAGTTTCCTTACTTTCTCGACTATTGGTGTGATAATAGATATCTTTTTCGCTTTATTCTTCAGAATCTGCTGCGGATGTGGATCAAATGTCACAACCGTAGGTTTTTCACGATCGACAAGCCTGTTCAAAATCTGTTGATGTCCTACATGGACACCATCAAACGTGCCAATTGTCAGGGCTGCGTTTTTTACTCTTGGGATTAAATCCATTCCAAGCTGATAAACTTCTATTTTTTTTGATTTTTCCATTCTTCTTCTAGTTGCTCCAGGGTTAATGCGTCATCTACGCTGTATTCTCCCACCCCTGTTCTTCTAAGCTCGGACAGTAAGACCGGGAGTCCAAGAAAAATTCCCAGGTCATGCGCGATTGACCGCACATAAAGACCGCCAGCTCCCGAAACTTCAATTTCTACCGTATTACTTTCTGTATCATAATTCAGCAAATTCAAACTGTTTATTTTTACCGGCCTTGGTTCACGTTCAATCCACCAACCTTTTCGCGCCAAGCTGTATAACTTATGCCCCTCACGTTTTATCGCTGCATACATCGGTGGAACCTGTGTTCCGGAATTTCTTATAAATTCAAGACCTTCTACAATCCTGCTTTCTTCGAAAACCGGTGGATCAACATTTATAGTCCAGGGTGCATCAGCATCCCATGTTAAACTGCAGGCTCCCAGTTTTAACATCCCTTTATAGGATTTATCACCTTCCAACCCTGCACTTAAGAACTTGGTCTGTTTCCCTAATGCTACAACGAGCAACCCGGTTGCCATTGGATCCAGTGAACCTGCATGACCCGCGCGCTTAATGCCTGTAATAGAACGTATTTTAGCTACAACGTCGAATGATGTCCATTTCGAAGGTTTATCAACCAGGACACGCCATCCATTTTCAAACTGAATTATTCCCCTGCTATTAATGATTCCCTGCACGCGTTAATTATCTTTTCTTTAACCTGTTCAAGGTTACCGGCAATTCGACACCCTGCTGCTTTCAGATGACCGCCACCACCAAATTTCTCGGCTATGGCTGCGACATCTATATGATTTGTACTCCGCATCGAGACTTTATATTCATCCTGGTTGATCTCACGCACCAGGCAACTGATAATCACGCCTTTTATCGATGTGATATAGTCAATGAAACCTTCACTATCCACATTTTTTTCATCCAGCGTGAGATGTGAAAGAATCAGTTTTCCATCATCGTATGACTCCAGCCTCGTCAGGAATTTTCCCAGGGTTTCTACAACCGTTTGCACGGTTGTGTAATAAACCTTTTCAGCAGCAAGTGCAGGATCGGCACCCTGTTCAATGAGCGCTGCCGCGGAAGCCATCGCCCGCGAACTTGTATTCGAAAATCTGAATCGACCGGTATCGGTCATGATCCCCACATAAAGCGCCAGTGCTGTTTCCGGATCGGGTTTGATCTCGAAATGTCGGAACAACTCCTGCAGCATCTCTGATGTCGCGCTCGCTTCACTTTCAATCCACGCGGCGTCAGCGTCATTTCCATCGCTGGTAACATGATGATCAATGAAGACAACCTTCATATGATCATGGATCAAGCTTGCCACATCGCCAATTCTTTGAATTTCACCGGCATCCAGAATGACAATCGTGTCATAAGATCCAAGATTATCTGCTTCATCAACCGTATGAATTTCTTCAACTCTTGGAAGGAACCGATACCGCTGCGGGACTGGATCATTCAGCGTTGCCACGGCATTTTTGCCCAGCGAACGCAATAAATAAGTCATCCCAAGTAGAGAGCCAACCGCGTCACCATCCGGATTGATATGGCTCGTTACCAGGATACTATTCGCAGCGATCAATTCCTTCTGAACTTCAGGAATCGCCACTAATTTCCTCGTTTTCGGGGGATTGAGAGTTGTGGATTTTGTTCAGCAACTGCTCAATCCGGTCAGCACGTTCCAATGTGTCATCCCAGAAAAAGCGAAACTCGGGAAGCTGCCGCATACGTACATTTTGGGCGACATGCTTTCTTAACCTTGGCAGGGAGCGGACAACCGCTCGCTGTATATCACTTTCGGCAATTTTTTCAGAATGAATCGAGACGTAAATACCTGCGTGACGAAGGTCATCTGAAACTCTTACTTCATGAACCGAAACTAAAGCACCCTTCAGGTTCGTTTCAACATTTTGACGAAGATAATCAGCAATATACTTCTGCATCTCCGCCCCAATCCGATGAGCTCTCGTCGATCTCGGAATTTTCATCTATATAATTACCGCAATAAATCGCTAAGATAACTAAGCGCTAAATAATTATTAAGCACGAATTTTATAACCACTGGATCTGTTCTTCGATTATTTCAGCTCCAGACTGCTTTCCGGCAATTTCCAATGCCGATTGAAGCCTTTTTTCAGCATGCGCTCGGTCAACACTTATTGTAATGATGCCTAAATGCGCTCGCTGATACAGGTCAATATAACCAACTTCAGCAACCGATACGTTCAGTTTTGACCTGATTTTATCTTTTAAAGATCTAATTACCTGTCTTTTGTCCTTCAATGACTGCGATGTCGGAATCAGTATATCAAGTTCAAGAAGTCCGATAGCAGGAGACACTAAATCTCCTCCATCTCAATTTCTCGCTCAACTTCAACCATTTCAATCGCTTCTATAAAATCACCGACTTTTACGTCATTGAAGTTGTATACCTTGATCCCACACTCAAATCCTTCTTTGACTTCCTTGGCATCGTCCTTGAACCGTCTTAAGGTTTCTATATCGCCTTCGAAAATCGACTGACCGTCACGAAGTACACGAACCTTATTGTTGCGGTCAATCCTACCATTGACAACATAACAACCGGCAATTACACCGATACGGGAAATCTTGAACAGGTCACGAATTTCGGCAGTGCCGACGATCTGCTCTTCGAATTTCCGCCTGTGAAGTCCTTTGATTATATCTTTTACTTCCTCGATCAGTTCATAGATAACTCGATAAGCCTGGATGGTTACACCTTCTGCCTGCGCCATCTCGCGTGCTTTGAGGTTCGGATGGATATTAAATCCGATAATCATCGCGTTTGATGTACTCGCCAGCAGAACATCAGATTCGTTAATCGGCCCTACGTTTCGCGAAATAATCTTAACGTCGACTTCCTTGGTAGAAAGTCTCATCAGGCTATCGGCAATAGCTTCGACGGAACCGTCAACGTCACCCTTGATGATCAGGCGTAGTTCCCGGTGATCCTGGTCGTCCATGGTAAGAAGGTCCATCTTGCCGTAACCTTCACGCAGCCTCATCTCCTGTTCACGCATCTGCAGCTGACGTTTTGTTGCGATATCTTTCGCTTCCCGTTCATCTTTATAGACCACAAACGGATCACCAACATGAGGTGCTGCTTCAAGACCGGTTATCTCAACTGGTTGACCTGGACGAGCATCTTCACGTTTACGTCCCTGCTCGTCAAACATCGCACGTACACGTCCGAAATAAGGCCCGGCGACAAATACCTCACCAACATTGAGAGTACCTTTTTGCACCAGTACTGTACATATAGTTCCCCTGCCCTTGTCGAGACGGGACTCAATAATAACACCCTTGGCGGTTGTATCGGCAACGGCCTTCAATTCCAGCATTTCCGCTGCAATCAGGATATTATCAAGCAAGTCAGGTATACCTGTTCCCTTTTTGGCTGAGATTTCCGCACACTGGATATCCCCGCCATATTCTTCAACTACCAGGTTTTTATCTGCAAGCTGTCGTTTTACTTTCTCTGGTTCCGCGCCTTCCTTGTCCATCTTGTTGATCGCGACAACAACCGGAACACCTGCCGCTTTTGCGTGGTCAATTGCTTCAACGGTCTGAGGCATCACCTGGTCGTCGGCTGCAACAATCAGTACTACAACATCCGTTACCTGTGCACCACGGGCACGCATAGCTGTAAATGCTTCATGACCCGGTGTATCAAGGAATGTGATCTTCCTGTCGTTATGAGAAATCTCGTAGGCACCGATATGCTGCGTAATACCACCCGCCTCACCGTCAACAATCTGGCTCTTGCGGAGGTGATCGAGAAGAGAAGTTTTACCGTGATCGACATGACCCATAATCGTCACAACCGGTGGACGGTCAATCAGTTCGCCCGTTTCTTCAACTTCCTCTTCCTCTATCTCTTCTTCTGCGACCTGGTCGATAAATTCAACCTTGTAACCGTGTTCCTCAGCCAACAGTTGGATTGTATCACTGTCCAAGCGCTGGTTGATGGTTACCCGTAATCCCAGCATCAAACATTCTTTGATCAGGTCAGTTACAGGGACATCAATAAGTTGTGCCAGGTCAGTTGTCGAGACAAATTCGGTTATCTTAATCAGGTTTGAATCTTCATCAATAATACCGACATCAGCTTCAACACGTCTTCTTTTCTTTTTCTTACCGCCGTGATCGTCCATGGCTGCCATTGTCTGCTTAATGGTAGCCTGTACTTCCTTGATGTCGACTTTTTTCTTTTTACTGCGTTTTCTCTTACGCTTGCCGCCAGCCGCTTCACCGGTTGAAACCCAGCCCCCAGCTTTTTTCTGGACGCCTTCCATCTGTTCTTCAGCTTTTTGAGGTTTCCTCTTACGCTTGCGTTTGCGCTTTTCCGGTTTTTCTTCTTCAGCGGGCTTTTCTGCTACAGGTGCTTTATCCGGTTTCGGGGCAGCCTTTTCTTTCTTCTCGACCGGTTTCTGTGGCTTGTAGGCTATAATATCATCATTACTGACTGCGCCACGAACCGTTGTCCCGTTTTCCTTCACAGCCGTTTTTTCCGGTTCTACGGCCGATTCAGCAACTTCCTCGATGGAAATTTCGGGTATCTTATGGTCTTTAGGAGTTTCTCTTACAGTAGGTTTCGGAACTTTCTTTGCTTTTTTCTTAGGTTTTTTCTCTTCAATCTCAACCCTATCAACTTCTGCTATTTCCGGTTCAATTGGAGGTATAATCACCTCACCCGGTTCAAGATGTCGAACAGAAGGCGTTGGTTTTGCTGGAGCCGAGACTGTTTCTTCTTCTTTGCTCTTCAGGATTTCCTGTAAATCTGCATTCCGCTGCGCTTGTGCTTGACGTTCCTTTTCCTCGCTCTCATGCCGTGAGATTTCTTCCTGCATTTCTGCCCAACGATCAGGCGCGAATTTGCGGAGCAATCCCTCGTAGATGTCATCCGGAATTGGCGTCATCTGCTTCTTGGTAACCTCAAACTCCTGGCTTTCCAACTCTTCAGTCAGTGTAGATGTTGCCAGGTTTAATTCTTTAGCTACCTGGAATAACTTGCGGACTTTTTTTGCCGCCAAAAGCTTCCTCCTGATTTCAATAGAGGTTATTCAAAATAAGCACTAAGCGTATCCAGAACCTTCTTACCGGTTTTTTCACCAATTCCCGGTATACCGGTCAATCCATCAAGGCCGATATCCAGGATCTCATCAGCTGTTGAGAATCCGGCAGCGATAAGCTTCTCTCGCATAGCATCACTTAAATCTTCAACTTCTGTCAATGCCAGTTCTTCGGTATAATAATCACTCTCTTTTACCGGTTCAATTTGCAGACCTGTAATTTCACAGGCTAGCCTGATATTCTGACCGCGACGCCCGATCGCCATCGAAATCTGGTCATCGGGGATAATCACGGTAACACGATCTTCCGGATCGTGGAAAATAATATCTATCGGGATAACCGGGGCCAAAGAACGCCTGACAAGTAATTCTCTCTCGTTTGTCCAGTGAATAATATCAATTTTTTCATTGTTCAATTCACGGACAATTGCCTGGATCCGGACACCCTTCATACCAACACAGGCGCCGACGGGGTCGATCCGGTGGTCATTTGAAATAACCGCGATCTTGGTCCGGTCACCCGCTTCCCTGGCAATAGATTTGATCTCTACGATGGAGTCAAATATTTCGGGAACTTCCAGTTCAAACAGACGAATAACAAATTTGGGGCTTTTCCTTGAAACGACAATTTCAGGATCCCTGTTTGTTTCTTTTACCGCAGAGATAATAGCTTTAACAGATTGTCCGCGGCGGTATCTTTCATTGTAAACCTGTTCATTCTGAGGCATCACAACTTCGGTTTTATCAACATTGATCCTCAGCTCATACTTATTGATTTGATGAATGTCACCGATCACGATTTCACCGATACGTTCCGAAAATTCGTCAAACAGGTTCCTTTTCTCTATCTCTTTTATTTTCTGAATTAGATTCTGTTTAGCTGAAATTACCAGCCTGCGACCAAATGTTTTATAGTCGATTACCTCAACAAACTCATCCCCGACTTCCAGGTCCTCGTCGGTTTCAAGCGCCTTACTGATTTCAATCTGAGTTGACTCGTCTTCCACTTCTCCATCATCGACAACCTCTTTTTCCGCGTAAATTTCAATATCACCTTTGTCGATATTAAAAATCACGGAGAAATTCTCACTCTGACCGTATTTCTTTTCAATTGCTTTAAGAAACACGGACTCGATGATATCCTGGAAAGTCTCGCGGTCAATATTCTTATCTCGGATGATCTGCGAGATCGCTTCAACAACCGCTTGATTCATCCCCTTTAACTCCATTCCGGTCTAGGTTTGACCAACATACCGTATTACACGGCACCTAAAAATCTATCTAAAAACAACAATACCTACCACATCGGCGCTACAAAGGCATTTTCAATTACGGACATTGAAACCTGGCCTTCATTTTCAAATATCAAGTTTTCTGCATCGGTTTCCAGCAGCTTCATGGTTTTAGTGACAGTCTTTTCACCATCTGCTGTTTTTATCCGGAAAGTTACCTTCAGCAACCTTCCGATATTTTTTTTGAACTGCCATTCCTCCTCCAGCGGCCAGTCCAGCCCCGGCGAGGTAATATCCAACGCATACTGCCGTGGAATATCACCGGCAGAATCCAGCACGTCTTCAAACGCTCTGGACCAGGAAGCGCATTCATCAAGCAGAATACTTCTTTCTCTATGGTCCAGTGTGACAGTGATTTTCAAACGTCCACTGCTGCCCTGCAGCTTTATATCCATCAATACCAGGCCACTGTCGTTTAACAATGGCTGGATTAATTCTCGAATGCGTTGCGAAGTAACCACTTGCTATATCCATCTAACACAAAGAGTGGGTATCTACCCACTCTTCTCAGCCACTGAAGTTACGATCTTAAAGTCCTAAGAGTCAAGTATAAAAGATCGTTTTCTACCCTTCGAGCGTTAATTCAAGCCTTGCCAGTTCTCGCTCTACTTCCCGGGTCAAATTAAATTCCGGGTAATCTTCGACAATCGATTTATAGAGCGTTATCGCCTTGCCAGTATTGTCTGCTAACTTCCAGCATCGTGCGGCAGAATAAAGAGCGTATGGTTTCAAATGTCCGAACGAATCTTTATTAGCTAATATTTCATAAGTATTTGCGGCTTCTTCATATCTTTCCAGGTTTTCAAGCACAGCCGCTTTACCGTTTATGGCACCCACGTTAAGCATAAATTCACTGCCATAGCGCTTTTCAAATTTGGTAAAGAGTTCGAGTGCCTGCTCATATTCTTCATTAGCCATTTTGATTTCTGCCAGGCTGAACAGAGCATCCGCGCCTCCCTTGGTACCCCTGTAGCGTTCGGAAGCTTCATCGAGCATATTTAACGCTAAATCCTGTCGATCCTCTGCGAGAAGCTGCCTAGCTTGTGACAAAGCTACTTGTGCTTCTTCATTGGATGACTGCTTCATGTTGCGGAAGATCAATACAGCGAAGACCGCTATAACAATAACAGCCACACCAATAATAAGGGGACGCCCATACACCGGCGCCATCTCCTCTGCCGCGGAAATTGCTTTCATCAGGGGATCCTGACGAAGCTCCTTTTTGGTTATTCTCTTTTGCGCACGTGCCATAATATTTACCGGTTAATCTCTTGATTCACAAAAAATCGGCCGCTTTCAGCCGAAACGGCAAAATGTACTATTTTGATTACCTTCAGACAAGTAAAAGTTTCGCCATAGCCTCTGTTATAATAACTCGGTATCTGTTTTTTAATACCCGTTCAGGGATAGATGTTCTCAATGGTTTAAAATAGAGCTCATTAATAACCCAGATATAGAAATCAGCTTATCTATAACTTATATTTCCACACGATTAAGCCGTTTTTGGATATTAGGAATTCAAGATAATCTGCAAAAATTTCATTTTGCTCTTGAAGTTAGTAAAACATTGCTTTAGCTTATTATTATCATGAAACGATCTGTAATACTCATTCTGACAATTTCTCTGCTACTCATCCTGGGCAATGCTTTTGCCGGGCATATGCTCTCCTTTACGATTACCCATTTCGGAAACCATCCGCACCTTAAGTGGGTTATGGATAACGAGGATAATGTAGTCAGTTACCATGTTGAACGTTCATACGACGGTGTTCAATTCTTCGATACCGAGTACGAAAATCATGTACTTGGCGCTCCGAATTTGACCTATGAATGGATCGACAGGACTGCCTTTAAGCAGGGAACAAGATTTTATTACCGTGTACGAGTTGAAAATATTGACGGTACACACTGGCACAGCCAGGTAAACTCAATTGAAATCGATAACAACGGAATTCAGCAGACTTGGGGAAGTCTTAAAGCTCTGTTCCGTTAGAATCATAAAGTTTCTGTGTGGTTGCGAATATGCCGCCTGAGGGCGGCATTTTTTATATCAAAATTTGACTGATATGGACAACAATCCTCGAAAAGCAATCGTCATTGTCGGCCCAACGGCATCCGGTAAAACTTCCATCGCGGTAAATCTCGCAAAACAAATTGATGGTGAGGTTGTTTCTGCTGACAGCCGGCAGGTATACCGTTATATGGACATTGGAACTGCCAAACCTGCCGCCGAAGAGATGGACGGTATCCCGCATTACGGTTTTGATATTGTTGATCCGGACGAATGGTACAGCGCTGGACGATTCGCTAACGAGGCCCGTGAATGGATTGCCGATATCTTTGACAGGGATAAAACACCAATCATCGCTGGAGGAAGCGGGCTATATATCCAGGCACTTGTTGATGGATTCTTTGAAGGTGATATCAAAGATCCCGATGTCAGGGAGAATCTCGAACACCGTTTGGAAAAAGAAGGCCTCACGGCTCTTTACGATGAACTCAAAAAGATTGATCCGGCATATTCAGAAAAAACTCTCCCCAATGACCGCCAGAGAATCCTGAGAGCACTGGAAGTATCAACTGTTGCCGGAGTTCCCTTCAGCCAGTTTCATGAACGAAAACACAATAAAGCCAAGTTTGAAACCACCTGGTTCGGACTGGAATGGTCACGTGAGATTTTATACGAGAGAATTAATCAACGTGTTGATATTATGCTCAACCACGGGCTGCTTGCGGAGGTAAAAGACCTGTTGGACAGGGGTTACCGCGACACAAACGCTCTTAAAAGTGTGGGGTATGAAGAGATTATTTCTTTCCTCGATGGTAATCTCACCAGCATTGAAGAAGCTTCCGACCTGGTAAAACAGAACACCCGCCATTACGCAAAAAGACAGTGGACATGGTTCAGACGGGATCAAAGGATTAACTGGATTGATTGCGAATCATTGAATCTGCTGCAGGTAACTGATATAATGATTAAGCACATGTAAAAAATCCGAAGATTAGATGTCAACTATTTTATTTTAATTAATTTATTAGTATATTTTATTCTACTCACAAATACTGGTGAGGAATAAAATGGGCCGCAGAATTAGAAGTATTTTACTTACCGCCATAGCCTTCCAGGTATCGATGAGTTACACTTTGGGTGAGCTCCGTTTCAGGGAACAGGTTGTCATTGATAATCTGCCCTGGTTACGTAGCGAAGGTATTGTCGATTTAGATGGTGACGGTGACCTTGATTATGTCGGTTTTGACAGGGATGATGGTGTTTTGGTTTACCTGAACGATGGAGAAGAATTTCCAACTTTCTCTGAATTGGAATTAACCGGGAATGATTTAGAAAATGGAATAACGGGTGATGTTTTAGCTGCTGACTTTGATCTCGATGGAGACTATGATATAGTCGCCTCTATGGATATCAGCCCTGATCCAGCCGAAGTTGTTTTCAGATTTCTTGCCAATGATGGGAGCCAAAACCCTTTATTCACTACTTATTATGTTGATGTAAATGAATATATCCGCATGTATAACATGAATATAGCCGATCTAGATGGTGATAATGATATCGATATTTTTTATGACAGGTACTCGAATAATTTTTACTGGTATGAAAATGCAGGGGACAGCCTGGTAGAACATTATTCTGGTAATAACTCCAATATTTTTCGGAATGGAAGATCTGAAATATTTGACTTTGATCAGGATGGTGACTTGGATGTATTTAGCCCATTGCACGATGAAGATGCAGCATTCTTTATGCAAAGAAACGATGGAGATCAGGAACTAAGTTTTACCGAAAGTTTTTTAATCGATGATTATAGCTATGGTCATTGTATAAAATTTTCTGACCTGGATGATGATGGAGATTATGATTTTATTGGTAGTGTAAAAAACAACAATGAAAATATCCATCATATTTCATGGTGGGAAAATACAGACATAGAAAATCTTGAATTTACAGAACATTTAATTAAAGAGTTTTCGCAATGGAGAAAAGCTACCGATTTCGAGTTTTGTGATATTAACCAGGATGGGCTTATTGATTTTCTTGCAATGGTTAATCGCACTCAGTTCCGAAATCATATTGAAGAAACTATTAGAATATATATAAATGAGGGAAATGTTGAATTTTCTGAGTATATTCTAACAGTTGACAATGGTATTCCGGAACTTATCCATTTTGCCGATATCAATGGTGATGAGACAGGCGATATAATCACTTCATTGTCCGGTAGAATTTCCTGGTGGGAGATGTATGAAACAGTTCCACCGGATTCATTCTCGTTGATTTCACCACCGGATGACACTCTGTATTACTTCGAGGATTTTTCCTTTACCTGGCAGCGATCGTTTAATCCCGATCCGGAAGCTGTTATCAATTATGTCCTCTATTTAGCTGAAGATTCTCTCAGCCTTCCTGACAACCCCGTGGCCGAGACAACTGATACAACTGTCACAATCAATATTGATGAATCTGGAACATACTTTTGGACTGTCACAGCATCAGTTATAGATATTGAGCTGACTCGTGCCAATGAAATCTGGTCTTTTAATGCACATGTTTGTAGCCCCCCTGAACCATTCGATTTGATATATCCTGATCATAATCATATTTCACACTCGTTTGATGTAGACCTTGAATGGGAAAGTTCCACAGATACTGACGAAGGCAATGAAATAACTTACGAAGTATATATATCAGACACTTATGATGGAGTAGAAACAGCACTCTTTACCATCACAAACCTGACTTCTGCTATGTTTACAATTGATATTGTGGAATCATATTGGTGGTCAGTAAAAGCTCTTGATGGTAATAGCCATGGAAGGTGGGCTAACCAGACTAACAGATTTTTTATTGAAGATATTCCACCTGAACCATTCAATTTACTATTTCCAGATGATGGATACATTTCAGAGTTAGAGAATGTAAATTTGACCTGGGAGAGTACAATCGATCCAGATGAAGGAGACGACATTATCTATGAAGTTTATTGTTCACAAAGTCTTGAAGAAGTAGAAACCAGTCTATTTTTAACTACTCCACTTATAACAGCAATCTTCACCGGCGAATCGGAGAATGACTACTGGTGGACAGTTAAGGCTATTGATGGCAATAGTCCTGGAACATGGGCCAGCCAAGTCTATATGTTTTCGATCAGTGAGACAGCTGTAGATTATCAAAACGACAACCAAATCCCCACAGAATTTCAAATCGATTCAATATTCCCCAATCCATTCAACAACCTGGCAACAATCCGTGTTGGTTTACCCTCTCCGGGATATTTAGAAATCGACCTGTTTAACCTGCAGGGACAGGAGGTACTGAATCTTGCATCGGGTGATTTCGCGCCGGGATACCATGAATTCGCGCTTGATGGTTCTGTATTTCCGACAGGAATTTATTTCCTGCGCGCATTTGTGCCTGGAGAATTGAATGAGACGAGGAAGGTTTTATTACTTAAGTAAGTCACTGATTGTAGAACCAAGAATATAAATTACCACTCATAAACTACCTGAGATTGCTTCGTCGCTTCCACCTTCGCTAAGCTACGGTGGACAAGTCGCTTCCTCGCAACGACACCATTTAGACAATTTGGGCAATTTGATGACATAAAAATCCCGATGGTTGCCATCGGGATTTTTTAGTGCCGGAGGCCGGACTCGAACCGGCACGCCCTTTCGGACACAGCGCCCTCAACACTGCGTGTCTGCCTAATTCCACCACTCCGGCATTTTTAAATGAGGGATTATTTGTAATTCTATAGAAAACCTTTGATACCTATAAAGCAGATTATTCCGTACCTGCAGGCTCTGCGTCAACTGGTGCGGTTTCCGCGCCGGCATCGCCCACAGGAATTTCACTGGTCCCGGGTTCACCAACCGGCAATGCTGATTCGTCAAAATCCTGGTTCAGGAATTCCAGCGGATACTCTTCCTGCATTGCTTCCTGGGTAACTGATGTTGCGGTTCCCATACCTTTGGAAAGAATTCCCAGCAAGAGGCAGACAACACCAAATCCGACTGCCAGGCCGATAGTAACTTTATGAAGTAATGTCGCTGCACCTCGTCCACCGAGAACTGCCTGGGAAGCTGCTCCACCGGCGATCCCGGCAAGCCCGCCACCCTTGGCACGTTGCATTAAAATTGCAATCACCAGCAGGATGCAGATCAAAACATGAATGACGATAAAGAATCCGTACAACATTTTTATTTCCCATGGAATATTTTCACAAGCCAACAAATATATTAGAGACTTTACTTAGCTGCAAGCTGTATTTTATTAACTGCCTCTAACGAGCTGCCTCTATAATTTTAGCAAATTCATCGGCTTTCAGGCTGGCACCACCAATCAGGCCACCGTCGATGTCTTCCTGCGAGAACAATTCGGAAGCATTCGATCCTTTAACTGAACCTCCGTAAAGGATTACCATCCCGTTAGCGACCTTATCCGAATATTTTTCTCTCAGCCAGGCACGAATTAACGCATGAACATCCTCAGCCATCGCCGGTGTAGCTGTCTGTCCTGTACCGATCGCCCAGACGGGTTCGTAAGCCAGGACCAGTTTTTCTACATCTTTAGCTTTGAATTTCGCCAAAGCCCCGCTGATTTGCCGTTCGATAACCGCTTCAGTCTGCCCCTCTTCACGTTCATCGAGAGTTTCACCGACACAGACAACGGGAGTTAAACCCACTTCCAGCGCTTTGGCTGTTTTACGCTGAACACTGGCGTCAGTTTCTCCAAAATACTGTCGGCGTTCGCTATGCCCGATTATCACGTGTGAACATCCGGCATCCACAATCATATCAGCTGATATTTCCCCGGTAAACGCACCCTTTGATTCCCAGAACAGGTTCTGGGCACCAAGTTTTACCCTTGAATCTTTTACAATATCATGGACATGACAGATCAAGGTATATGAAGGACAAAGCAACACATCCGGACCCTCTTCACCTGCTAATTTTACAACTGCTTTGGCAAGTTTTGTTGCTTCGTCTATACTCAAATTCATTTTCCAGTTGCCTGCAACCAGATTTTTCCTCATGAGGTTTCCCCCGCTTTTGTGTTAAAACTTATTTATCGGATAAAGCCGCCACACCCGGCAGCACTTTCCCTTCCAGGAATTCCAGGGATGCCCCGCCACCTGTAGAAACATGCGCTACTTTATCTTTTAATCCGAATTTTCTTAGTGCTGATGCGCTATCCCCGCCACCAACAACTGTAACCGCTCCCTGCCCGCTAGCATGAACCAGGGCCTCTGAGACCGCACGTGTTCCCACCTGGAACGGGGTCATTTCAAACACCCCCATAGGCCCATTCCAGACAATTGTCCCTGCTCCGTTCAAAGCGTCGGCATAAGCCTTGACAGTTTCAGGGCCAATATCCAGTCCGCGCCAGCCCGGTTCCACTTCTCCCCGTTTAACAACTTTGGTCGCCGCGCTTTCATCAAACTTGTCCGCGGCAATATAATCCACTGGCAGCATCACCTTGGCAACGGCACTGTTAAATTTACCAATTAATTCACGTGCCATGTCGATACGGTCTTCTTCAACCAGGGAATCACCAACCTGGAGTCCTTCCGCCGCGTCAAAGGTAAATGTCATCGCTCCGCCAAGGAGTATGCCGTCTACTTTATTCAGAAGGTTTTCAATAACATCTATTTTACCGCTTATTTTCGCACCACCCAGTACCGCCCAGAATGGACGTTTCGGATCTTCGAGCGCTTTACCCAGGTAATCCAGTTCTTTTTTCATCAGGTACCCGGCGACAGCTGTTTCAAAATGGCGCGCTACTCCTTCAGTGCTGGCATGCGCACGGTGCGCTGTACCAAAGGCATCGTTGACGTAAAAATCGCCCTGCCGTGAGATTGCCTCGGCAAAATCCGGATCGTTATCTGTCTCAGCCTTATGGAATCGAACGTTTTCCAGCAGCAACGCCTGGCCTTCATTCAGGCTTTCCACCTCGAGGGCAACTTCAGGACCGATTGTATCGGGGGCAAGCCTGACCTCCTGGTCCAGCAATTCGGTTAGCTTTTTCGCTACGGGAGCGAGGCTGAATTCTCGTTTTGGTTCACCCTTGGGACGCCCCAGGTGGCTCATCAGCACAAGCCTGCCGCCATCACCCAACACTTTCTTTATCGAGGGCAGAGCAGCGACAATCCGTGTATCGTCTGCGACTTCCATGGTTTCTGTCAAGGGAACGTTAAAATCCACCCTCATCAGCACCCGTTTACCACGGACGTCAATATCATCGAGAGTTTTTTTATTAAACACAATTATTCTCCTGTTGTTTTAATTCTTTTCGAAATTAAAACTCCAAGATTCCTTGTACCCGTAAGTACAGGTCTATTGTTAACATGCTTTGGCGGGCAAAATTGCCCGCCAATTATGATAGAGTATAAATAAATTACGGTTAAACAATCCGCCTGATCAGGTCTACCACCCTGCTCGAATAACCCCATTCGTTATCGTACCAGGAGATAATCTTGGCAAAATTACCGTCCATAACACGAGTCATCGGGCTGTCAAAGATACTTGAATAGGGATTGCCGACAATATCCGCTGAGACAATCGGGTCTACCGAATACTGCATGATACCTTTCATAGGACCACTCGCGGCAGCTTCCATGGCAGAATTGATCTCTTCAGCAGAAGCGTCCTTATCAAGTTCTGCCACCAGGTCAACAACCGAACCATCAGGTACCGGTGCTCTCATCGCCATACCGTCCAGTTTGCCAAAAAGGTCAGGAATAACCTTTCCTACTGCCTTGGCAGCGCCGGTAGTAGTCGGGACAAGATTTGTTGCAGCGCTTCGTGCCCTGCGCATATCCTTATGCGGCATGTCGAGCAAACGTTGACCGTTAGTGTATGCATGAACCGTCGTCATCCATCCACGACGGATTCCCCAGTTATCGTTTAAAACCTTGGCAACCGGTGCCAGGCAGTTGGTTGTGCATGAAGCATTGGATACTATCTGATGTTCAGGTTTGAGATCTTCGTCATTCACACCGAGTACGATGGTTGCGTCAATTTCATCCTTGGCGGGAACAGTCAGAACGACCTTCTTCGCACCACCCTCGAGATGGAGGGCGATTTTATCACGGTTACGGAAAACGCCGGTGGATTCTACTACAATATCCACCCCAAGATCGCTCCAGGGTAATTGTGACGGATCTTTTTCAGCCATCACCTTAAGTGTTTTTCCCCCGACAACGATGTTGTTCCCATCGACTGCTACTTCATCGGGATAACGTCCATGGGTTGAGTCATACTTGAGAAGCATCGCCAGTGAATAGGCATCGGTAAGATCATTAATCGCGACAAACTCGAGATCGTCAAACTGCCTTGCAGCTTTAAATACCAGACGACCGATACGGCCAAAACCGTTAATTCCAAGACGAGTTGCCATCAAATCCTCCCTCTATTGAGTTAAAAGAATGTTTGAGAAATGTACACGATAGGAACCTTAATTGGAACTCTTAGGAAGATAGAGCTCAGAGTTTCAACCGGTTTCCGCTCGTGGAGCTTAGTTGATTATGCAGCAGAAGTTAGGGAGCCTTGACATTTTTGGCAAGAACAATATTTTGCTCTGAAAGACATGGAGTTTTCTACACAACTGTTGTTGTATAATTCAAAAATTGAAACAATTCCACTTGTAGCCTCTGTTCACTCAGCCATAGATTAAAGTCAGAGGAGTTAAGAACATGGCTGAGAATCAAAAGGATCGTGGAAAGCTTACCTCTATATTTCTCTTGAAGATCTCTGCCCTCCTTTTTCTCCTGGCCGCAATAATGGCTAATGAACTTGTATCATCCCTGTTTTACCCCGAGCAGGGCCTGCAGAAACTCACCATCACAAAAATCCGCAATACACAGCTCACGTTCCTGATAATCTCAATCCTGATTTTCCTTTTCACCGTTTTCTGCCGGAACAGAAAATGTTTGCAGGTGACAATAAATAAAATTCAGGAAATCCTCCGTTTATCAGTTTCTATAAACATCGTACTGATTTTTACTATGCTAATAACGCCTGTAATTATTGTAGAAATGGTACTTCGTTCCCACCTGGTATTTACCACCGTCTACCTACCCGATCCGGAGTTGGGTTGGCGGATGCGTCCCAATGTGGAAGATCATTGGGAAGGAGTTGTGATCAAAACAAACAGCAAAGGTTTGAGAGGACCTGAAATCTCCTATGAACGTTCTGCGAATGTCTTCCGTATCCTGCATTTAGGTGACTCAATACCTTTCGGATACAAGCTGACCAATATCGAGGATGCTTTCTCTTTCTTAACCGAACAGAAACTGAAGGAGCAAACCGGGAGTAACCTTGAAACAGTTAACGCTGCTGTCGCAGGTTATTCACCCTGGCAGGAAAAACTGTTCCTGGAGAGAGAAGCGATAAAATACCGTCCCGATCTAATCATCCTGAATATTTCCCTCAACGACCTGACCGACAAATTCCATATGATGGGACGATATAACCCGGATAAAACATCCGATTTCGAAGGAATAATCCCAACGTTTGCAAGGAGAATGGCAAGAAAGAGTGGGATACTTTATTACGCTACAGTCCTTTCCAACCGTGGAAAGTTCGTCCTCAATACAGAAGCCGCATCAATGGAAAGAAAAGGGTACGCAGAGAGATTGATGAATGACCAGCTCGACCACCGGGTCAGGGAAATCTGGGAAATGACATTTAACAACCTGGTTGGGATTTTCGAATTTTGTCGAACAGAGAATGTACTTGTCGTAATGGTGATCTTTCCCTTTGACTACCAGTTGACAGGTCAGATAGAAAGCAGGCAGCCTCAGACTGGAATCATCCGCCTTGCAAACCAACACAATGTTCCTGTCCTCGACCTGCTGCCACAACTGAGGGAGATGACGGAAGAGAACAAGCTTGAAATTAGGGACGTTTATATGGATGTTTCCCATCCTACCCAACTTGGACACAAAATGGTTGCTGATATACTTGTCGATTTCCTCGTGACAAACGGAATTGTTGACTAGAATTCTATTTAATTATCTCTCTCAAGCTATAATACACCATGAATTCATATTATTTTACTTGACACATGCAAGACTGAAACGGTTTTCCGATGGAACTCGAACGACCTCGCTACCTGCCGGATAATCTTGATCCCGATCAACTACCGGATATTCCGGATAATTACTGGGGTAAAATATTCAACCGTCTTTATGGTGCCTGGGGCGATCCACATTGGTGGCCGGGGGAAACTGCCTGGGAGGTGACAGTCGGTGCAATCCTGGCCCAGAACACAACCTGGAAAAACGTCGAAAAAGCACTTTTACAGTTGAAGAATCACAGTAGGACCACACCTGCTTCTATACTCAACACCACCGAATCTACACTCGCCGAGTTAATCCGTTCATCAGGGTATTACAACGCCAAGGCAAAAAAGCTCAAATTGATCGCCGGGTGGTGGATTGCCAATATTGAAAGTGGATTATATAAGAATTGGACAATCGACAGACTTCGTGAGGAATTATTAAATGTCTGGGGGATCGGTCCTGAAACCGCGGACAGTATTACCTGTTATTCCCTGGGGTATCCCACTTTTGTTGTAGATGCCTATACCAAAAGGATTTTAACTCGTCTACGAAACCTGGAGGCCAAACCTGGATACGCTGAAATTCAGAACGAGGTGCTCTCTCAACTTCCCATTGATACCATGACATTCAACCACCTGCATGGCTTGCTGGTGATGTTAGGAAAGGAGCATTGCCAGGCAAGGATAACCATATGTAAAACCTGCCCACTACTTGACATCTGCATAACGGGATTGAAAAAAACCAGCTAACCTGTCTCAAGGGCTCTCACAGGTTCCAGAAGTAGTCCTTCTCCAAATACAACTGCATTAAAACAAAATTTGAGATTTGCTATGAGAAAATAGTGTAGGAGTGCTATCATCATATCAATAATCATGTTGAGAAAATAAGAAAACCAACGGTTTTCCCATTGAAAGTAGCGGGCAATGAGAACTGGAGATAAACATGTTGTCTCCGGGAGTACTCCACTAATGTACGTAAAATGCGTCCGTAATGTCTTACGTATTGATTGTTTGTAAATATTGGTATATTATTCGATATGTTTCTTAAGGATGTATCTCAATTTATTAAATTTACAAGACTGAGTTCAAATTTATATCATAGTGTGAAGAATTCTTCACGGATCAGTTTATATAGTTTACCGGCTAAGTAATCAGAACGGAGAATGGAATGAGCAGCGCAAAAACGGTTCGTTTGGAGGTACGGCTGCCGGAAAGAATGATGGATGATATCCGGAGAATTGCTCCCCCTGACCGAAGTGGTAGGCCGAACATCAGCAAGCTAGTACGAAAGGCTCTCCAGGAGGAGATCCGTAAACATTCCACCATAGGAATGGTTAACTGGGCACAACGAAACCGTGAAAGACTGCAAGAAGTAGATCATGAATGGGACTACACAGCGGGAGACGGGTACACCGCGGGTTGAGGATCTGAGACGAGGTGACGTCTGGTATGTCAGGCTCGGATCGGTCAGTGGTGGTGGACTTAGTAAAATAATCCCTTGCATAATTATACAGAT
>JANQEY010000064.1 GCA_028278125.1 bacterium
CTCTGAATAACCGAATCTATAAGGATAACTCCGCCCGGTATTACCAAGCGGAAACATCGCCGCACACACAGCCACCTGCTCCGGTTCATTGGGCACAACCCATCCATATGAATTTAAGGAATCCGAAAACCAGTTGAGCGGGAGTGTGCATTGAGCAATGGTACCAAAACAAGGCCCATCCATCCACACCCATTGACGGAATCCATCACCAAAATTATCATTGCCATAGCCCCATGTTTGGCTGTCCCGCAATGTAAAAAAGTCTTTGATAATATCATTATGTTCCCATTCACAGTCAGTGCCGGACGATGCATTGATGGGTTGACATGGCGGATTGGTCGGTTCTCGTGCTGCAAGAATATCGTTCATACACGCTTCAATTTCTACTCTTGCCGGCGCATATTTCTGGATGGAGTTGGCCATCATAAAGGGCTTATTGCCGTTGCAGTCTGCAATCAGGCTGTCAAAGGTTAAAATCTCTTCAATGATCACCTGTTCCGTGGTTTGGCTTTCATCAATATCAATTTTCAATGTGCCGTTATCAGTACCGTTATCACTATGCCATGATCCGGATGCAACATTTCCGGAAAGAGCACCGCTGTCAAATATCTCAATTATAAAATTTCCATTGCTCCCCAGCGATTTAACAGCCGTGCAGTTTATCCACAATGAATTGCCGCAACTATTTTCCACATTGCTTCTTAATGTGCCTGTAGCCGCCTGTTGTGAACTGCCGCCTGAAAGTGTCACGGTATCCGGATTCGGGCTGTCTTTCAGCACCCATTCACATCCGGGATTATCCCATGGGAACCATAAATCCGAATAAAGCCCTTTGGAAAACAACTCGTTATAAACTTCCTGGGCTACATAAACAGGATAACCTCCGGTAAAAAATGAAATATACGGTGTTTTACCGCCTTCATTCCGTATCTGTTGAAAAATACGGCATAACTTCATATAACTGTCATACCATGTTAAAATATTGCTGAGATCAATCATCAAAACATCCACGCCGGCATCCGCCAGCATCCTGCAATGCTTGCGAATCACATAGTCATCATCTATTAAATAATAACCCAGTTCGGCTTCATAGATAAAATGATCTGATCCATCAGGGGGGCCCCATGGCTCATTATAATACGGGCTATAAGGATCCAAAATCTTTGAATTGTCTTTGAGTTGCCGTATAGGCCAATCCCCATTTAAATAATCCCGATATATTTTTATAGCGTATGGAAAATATTTAGGTTGTATGGGTAATGTTTCAAATCCAGTTCCTTGTGAAAAATCATAAAATATACCGATAAATTTATCTTTTCTGTCATTTGGATTTGGATAACCGGATGATTCATCCAGCTGTCTGCCAAGGGCGTCTACAGCCACCCAGGTATCACTTTGAATGTCCGCATCTTTGATACTGGGGTTAAATCCATAATGTGACTCAAACAGATCCGCCATGCCGTCTCCATCTGTATCATTATCACTGACTTCCGGATCCAGCCCGCAATGGGCATAGGCAACTTCAAAACCGTCATTCATACCGTCGCCGTCCGTGTCATCATTACACGGATCCGTTCCATTTATAACCTCATCGCCGTCCACTATGCCGTCAAAATCCGTATCAGCATAATACGCATCCATGCATGAAAGGTATTCCGCACCATCATCTACACCATCACTGTCCGTATCGCCTTCATTCGGATCTGTATACTGTTCATATTCCTGGAGATTGGTCGCGTTGTCCGAATCCGGATCAGCACCTGAATCATCTTCATATGCCTTAAGGTCATGAAGAATCTCCCACCAGTCCGGAAGTCCGTCCGCATCAAGATCTGAATCAACCGGAATATCACTAAAATCACCGATAAGCGTCTTTAAAAAAATATCCGAGCTGCTGGCCTCTGCCTGAAACTCCGGGCTCAAATACACATCCCCCCCGCGCATAAACCATACTTCGGCATTATCTTTTATGGTGCAGTCCGTGTCAGCGATAATGTCATCATCCGCATAATAAATCCCCTGGGACAACTCACCGGTCAAATGAAGATTTGCGGCTGACAAAGGAGATATCACAACAACATGACATATAACTATCAGCAAACTAAATAGTCTGTAAGGTTTCATTTTTTCACTCCAAGAATAATTATAATATAATGTCCTTTTTTATTACAAAAACATCACTCATACTTATCTATTAGTCTGTTACCGCTTCTAACGCAGTAATACGATCTTTCATTTCCTGTCGGACATCTGCAATTTCCGATCTCAGCATTTCATTCTCTTTTTTCACATCTATGAGATATAGGGTTAGTTCTTCGATCTTCTGCATATGCCGTGTCATCATGTCGGACATGGAAATACCTGTTTCCTGAACCTCTTTTCCGGACGGGATATCTGGTAAATGGTTATTGGTCTTAATATATTCTTCAACCGCATCAAGAGATGGCAGATGATATTCCTCATCAAAAACATAGTCTGCCCAACTGCTGGTGGTAACCACAAGATCCCTTGCGCCAATCTTCCCTTCCACCGCAAGTTTGTAGTCGCCGATATTGTTGGTACCGATGCCTACCTTTCCTTCGATCATTACATCGCTTAGCACATCATAATCCGCAGCATCACTGCTCCCGTTAAACGCGATCTTATTTTCTGAAATAGTAGGCACATAAATGGCCCCGCTCGTATTATTATCACACCGGTTTCCAACAATTGTATTGTCCGATATTTGAGCGGGATCTTGCTCGTGCAAATCAATGCCAAAAGGATTGTTGTTTGCCAGGTAGTTGTTTGCGATAATATTCCGACGGCAGTTGACATCTGCACTGTTTTTCCTGATCTTAATGCCGCTGTTATGTGTGTTGTTGACGATGGTGTTATTTGTGATAACGCAGTCAGCACTGCCGACAATATTAATTCCTGTAGGATTGCTGTAAAGCGTATTCCCAATAACCGTACAGTTTACCGTATCCAGCAGCCGAATACTTTCCCAACGACAACCTGTGACGATATTGCCTGAAAGATACGCTTTTTCTCCGTATTCTACAGAAATACCCTGGGCGTATGTGTTCTCGATCCTGCAGTTAATTATCTGGTTGCCGATGGTGTTACCCAGAGCAATCCTGCCCCCTTGTGAAACAACCGAACCTTCCGTGTAAAGATGAAGACCTTCAAACCGGTTGTAATCCCCATGTGACTTAATATCTTCTTCAGTTTTGTCATTTCTTTCAAACGCGAAATTCTTCAGCAGGCAATTGTCTCCGTCAACTACTATTCGGGCGCCACCGGTCTTAATCAATTTGGTACCCGCAGATCCGATAATGGAAATATTATTTGCACTGAGCCCTATGGTTGCCGGCACATAATAATCTCCAGGAGGCAGGATAAATGTTGCACCTTCCTGATTCAATAGTGTAACTGTCAAATCAATGCCCGGTTCTAAAATAGTATAATTCCCGCCTCCGGTAATGATTTCATCCGCTAAAACAGTCCCCACCACATCCAGTTCGTATGCAGGCGTTGTCGTTCCGATGCCTACATTGCCGGTATTTTCCGTAATCACGTTTCCACTCCCGTCGTCATACCAGGCATCCTGGGATGTGTCATCCGCAACAGCAAAACCTGCCATTAAGAAAAGTACGATGATAGTAATGCCTGCTAATTTGATTGCTTTCATTTTATTCTCCTTTTATGGTTTACTCGTAAATATGTTAATTGTTCTGCCCATAATAATTTTACCAAAATCATATTTATCTGATGTCTTTTAGTTGATATTGTTTCATAAAATATTTTTTTGACAACCCTCTAAGGTTGGGTACTTTATAGGGATGCGAAATACCCAATTTTAAAAAGCTAAAAGGACAGGGAGTAGTGATAAATAAGGATTTTATTTTAAATCTGCTGTCCCCAAAAAAAGTGCTTCAGCCGCGTCTTTACAGGCATTTCATGCAGGAGGCAGAAACAGAAGAACT
>JANQEY010000172.1 GCA_028278125.1 bacterium
TCACGAACGACCTGCCTTAGGACAGCATTAACAAAACCTGTGGGCTTCTCTCCCAGGCGGTAACGGGTCTCTTTTACCGCTGAATCCACGACGGCATGAGGTGGTATCCGGTCAAGGTAAAGAAGCTGGTAAACTCCAACGAGGAGGATAGCGTGAAGGTTATCCTGCATCTTGTCCAGCTTTTTATCGACATATTTCCTCAGGGTACGATCCAACTCTTCCATCTGTCGGATAACACCATATACCAGCTCTGTCACCAGCCCCCTGTCACGTTCGTCCCAGCCTGTTTTTGATTTGATCACCTGGTCACGGATCGTGTCGATTTTATCGCCGCTCTCGTTCCATTTGATGATTATATCAACGGCAGCATTCCTGGGATCGGGTTTTTTTACCATTAACTTTTCCCCAGGGTATCACCGATTGACAAGGAAAATCCCCTGATGAAATCGGGGACAGACATTTTTCTTTTTCCCTGGCGTTGAACTCCAGTAAATGAAACGGCACCTTCGCCACAGGCGATGACAAGGTCTTTTCCAGTGTAGAGAATCTCACCCGGTTTCCCGGTTCCATTTGTCAGACGAGATCCAAAAAGTTTCAGGGAATCTTCTTGCAAATTAGTGTACGCTCCCGGCCAGGGAGATACACCTCGTACCAGGTTGTGGATATCTTCAGCCGATTTTAACCAGTCCAGCTCACCGTCAGTTTTAGCAAGTTTTGGTGCTCTGGTTACCATGCTCTCGTCCTGGGGAATAGGCGAAACGGATTTATTCTCGATACCTGCCAGTGTTTCGAGCACCATCTCTCCACCCAAAGGAGCAAGTCTATCGGAAAGATCACCCGCAGTTTCATTGGGAGATATAGCTACTCTTTTCTGCAACAGCACTCCGCCGGCATCAACCTTTGATGAAATGCGGATAATGCTTACACCCGTTTCAGTATCACCGTTTATAAGTGCCCAGTTCAGGGGAGCCGGTCCACGATAAGCAGGAAGCAAGCTTGGATGAATGTTCAGGGTTCCCAAGGGAGGAAGGTCAAAAACCTCGGGCGGCAAAATTTTGAATGCCACTACAATAGCAACATCGGGTTTCCATACAGAGTATGCCCGGAGAAAATCGGGATCCTTAAAACGAGTAGGTGTAAGAATGGGAAGAACGTTTTTTTCGGCACAGATTTTAACAGGTGTGGGAAGCAGCTTACGTCCCCTGCCGGCCGGTTTATCAGGTCCGGTAACAACACCGACTACCTCATAATTACCTCCCGGGCTATGAAACTCCAGCAGTTTCTCGAGGACTGGAACAGCAAATTCCGCGGTGCCCAGGAAAGCAATACGCATGGTTTACGCCTCTTTGGCAGCTGCTGCCGTTTCTTCCTGGAGACGTTTTAATTTTCCACGAAGCAGTGATCGTTTAAGAGGTGATAAATGGTCAACAAACATTACGCCATCGAGGTGATCAATCTCATGCTGCAGAACACGTGCGAACAGTCCGTTGGTTTTAATTTCATGGGTTTCGCCTTTAAGATCCTGGAAACGTAGCTGCAACTCGGTGTATCGTTTTACTTCCTCGCTCAAACCAGGTAGTGAAAGACACCCTTCTTCCATCACATCCATCTCTTCGCTGTGCTCAGTGATCTCTGGGTTGATCATCACAAAAATCTTACGATCCTCAACATCCTCTTCTTCCGGCATACCGACAACTATCATCCTGATTGAGGCACCAACCTGTGGAGCAGCCAGGCCGATGCCATCCTCTTTCAGCATTGTTTCGACCATATCGGTCGTGAATTCTTCAAGGGATTGGTCAAATTCGGTGATTTCCTCAGCAACCTTTCTCAGCACCGGATCACCGTAGGTTCTTACTCTCATTAACGCCATGATATATCCTTCAACTTCTTAACAAATACTGCTGTAATTATAACAGGTAAACCCCTTCTCCCCAGAAGATGTTTCACATTCAAGAATTTATTTAGCGTCTGATCCGTCAGATTTCCTGATTACTCTCCCAACGGCAGAACGTTCAAAATTCATTTTAACATTGTCGCTGACTTTGACAATCAAGGTATTGTCTTTCTCCCTGATTCCGGAGATTGTTCCGTGTATTCCACCTACAGTTACTATTTCGTCACCCTGCTTCAGCTCACTTACCATTCTCTGCTGATCTTTCTGTTTCTTCATCTGTGGACGAAGCATCAGGAAATAGATCACTGCAAAGATCAGGATAAATGGCAGGAATCCCAGTAAACCACCACCGCCGGATGAACCACCACCGGGTTCTCCACCGGCCATTAATAAAACCATCAATACGTTCACGTTATCCTCATAGTTGATCAATCTGTAATGAATATAAGGAAACAAATATAGTGTTTACCCGCAACTAATCCCATATCAATCATTACAAATCAACAGTCAACGAGACAATTTTTCCGGAGAAAATGCAGATTTTGTAGTAATTCCGCTCAAACTGTTAATTATCAGCTTACTTGACTGCTTGTGAAGAATTGCACAATATTTGATGGAACTTAGGCAATATTAAGAGTAAATATTTGCGATCATTTTCACAAACTCCCCGAGCACCGTGTTGTTTATACAGAAGTTATATTAATTAAGAACTCTTTGCTAATTGAAATATAATTTCGTACCTTCAGATACCATACATTATGCCGGTCGTTTGGATCGCCAGGCGTGAAACGGGCATTTTTTATCCTGCATATCTGTAGATATTTAAAGTAGCGTTTACGATTGGGGTTTTCCTGTGCAAAAACATCAGCTTTCTGAAAAGAATGTGATTCTTTTCACTGGCAACTACGGAAGCGGGAAAACCGAGGTCTCGGTGAATGTAGCCAGT
This sequence comes from bacterium, assembly GCA_028278125.1. The sequence continues at coordinate 2,844 of JANQEY010000172.1, forward strand.
AACCTGGCTCGAGACGGTGAAAAGGTTACCATCGCTGACCTTGATCTTGTCAATCCATATTTCCG
>JANQEY010000186.1 GCA_028278125.1 bacterium
TTCCTGGTTACTTCCATATCTGCATAGGGATGATCGGGATTATCACCCCAGAATGCCTGGTTCTGCATCCACAACATCTCACCATGGCCATAGACAGGGTAATATGACATCGCCTCGGAATACCCATGATCCATCCACTGGATACCCCTTTTAATCGCTTCCTGAACCGTACAATGGTGGAAATGGATGCCTGATGTTCTCAAGTACTCCAGGCTGTTTGAAGATAAATCGATCTCTTCAGCATCTTCGAAAATCGCATCGAAAACCCTTTTGTGCTGTTCCGGATCATTATATGTGAATTCCTGTGAAGTTGTGTATTCGAGAAAGCCGGATTCCGATGTATGGTGATAGGCATGAAGACCAATATTCATGCGGTTTTCCCACCCGAAATTTACATCGCCTGAGTCCAACAAACGAAGGAAGTCCTTGTATTCTTCAGGACAGTTGGTCAATCTCAGTTCACCATGAGCATTATTCCAATCATAATCAGGTGCATCATATGTTACATACGTGTCGCCCTCCTCAAATCCATTGTTTTCCAGGGGAATCTCAAGCTGGTTTTCAAACAGGTGAACATCGTCAACAAAAACACTTCCACCGGCATATTCCAGCAAAATTTGCATTTGGTAGTTTTCTTCCAGCAGAATGCCTTCAGCGACGGAGAAATTTAGTTCCTGCCATTTACCTGTTGTTGTTCTGAAACATTCAGATCTTTCTATCTCATTATTTGAAGGATCAAGTATTACAATGTATATACCACCTTCACCGGTTAGCTCCCCACGGATCATTGCCCAAAGTGAAACGTCAATTTCGTTTCCGGGATTCATTGTGAATGCTTGCTTCACATAACAGGATTTGTCCGCATCGACTTCCATCCTGCAAGAACGGTTCCCTTCAAATCTGTCAAACGGTACCCATGAGATATTTGCCCTGTTTAAGCGCCATCCATATTGAACACCCTGGCTGTACCCCCACAGATACATCAGTTTGTCATAGATGACAACCATGGACATTTTGAACCAGGGGAAGTTCTCCAGTATCCGTACCATGCTGCTCTGAAGGGGATCGTCAGGATCGTTCGGTATAGTTGGGTATTTCCATTGGTTTCCAAGTGGAAAATCATCCCCGATATAAAACAATGCTCCTTCTGCGCCGTAGGGATGGGGTGAGGGTGAGGCCATAACACGCATAAAATCGAACGCATGGTGATCCACCGGATCAACTGTTAATAGAAATTCACGTCGAATTCTATCACCCGGTACTAGAACTGAGTGAACTTTGGGTCCTATTTCAGCTCCCCTCGGATTACCCGTACGCATTACTCTTTGTTGAACCTGCCTCTCACGCTGGATAAAATCGCCATGAAAAGGATTGCTCAAGCTGGTAACAAATTCAAGATCACTATTACGTAAGGCAAAACCATTCTGCAGGCATGTTTCATGGGGTGGAAGATCATTAATTGAAATTGCGTATGATCCTGCTGTGTTCATAAAAACACATGTGTCAAAAGGTGTCCCTTCAAACGCGATAACCGCATCATCGAACAGATGAACAGTGTCAGTCGGTATCCACTCTGTAATCAGCTTTACACCCTCACTCAATGGTATCCATGTTTGAATGATTTCCAGGTTTCCTTCACCCAGTGCATCAGGCCTCTTCCCCCTCACGATCAATTCAGAATCGTCAATTATTTCACTGTCAAGGTAAACCATTGGTACATTTTCAGTACCTGCGCCAAAAGCCGGATATGCAAGGTTTAGATTGGACAACCCGGCTTCGTAGGGAAGTATAGTGGTACTTAGTGAGATGATTGCTCCCGGCGCATTGTCTTGGGTACTGTTAACATTGACAGTAACCGAATAGTTCTGACCTGTGATTTTAAATAATCCAGTATCCGAATATTCAATTGATTGCGCGAAAGTTGTAGTAAATGATAGTAGGAAAAATAGAAGAGATGCGACCGGCCGTTTCACTTTGTAACCCCCTCCAGAATTGATACCTGGATTTATCTTCGGCAATTTATGTTCCAGTTTATAAATAATTGTATATATAGTAGATGAGTTTTTCTCGAAAATACTATTGTGAAATGGGTATCCCTGTATGTGCACACTGTACACATATAGATGACTATTGCAACCATCTTATTAACATTGTATTCATCAGAAGTTTTTGTATCTCGCTCCCCTCAGTATTTGGATATAGTCTTTCTTGCAACACATCATGTGGTTCAATTATATTATTTGATTAAACAAAAATTAAGACTAACTATTTAGTGGGGAACTGGAATGCGTGTTTTAATTTTACTTATGTCCCTTTTACTTTTCTTTAGTATTGCGATGGCGCAGACGCCTGAGATTGAAGCAAAACTGGCCGAACGTGACCAGCTTCGCGAGAAAATGGAAAACGCTACACCTGAGGAATATGAAGCATTAAAAGCCCAATGGACTCAACTGGAAGCTGAGATCAAAGCTTTGATGGAAGGTCTGCAGGCTGACAAGGAAGCAAAATCTCGAGCTATTTCGCTCTTTAACGAGGGCAACCAGAAGCTCAAAAGCAGACGTTACCCCGAAGCTGAAGCTGCCTATAATGAATCAATATCGCTGAATCCATTCGAACCTCGGGCTTATTTCCAGCTTGGAAGAACTCAATATGCCCAGAAAAAATATGAGCCTGCTCTTGAATCTTATACAAAAGCCATTCAGCTTGATAATGCTTATGCTAAGGCACATAACGCCAAGGGTTTACTGCTTCGCAAAATGAAACGTTATGACGAAGCGATTCAGAGCTTCCGTGCCGCTATTGCAGTAGAAGGCATTGAAGCGAAAGAGAAGAGCAAGTCATTCAGTGGGATGGGTTTAGTTTACTATAGTCAGAAGAACTTCGACCAGGCAATTGGTGCTTATGACCAGGCGGTGATGGCAGATGAAACAAATTCCAGTGCCTTTAACTATCTTGGTAAAGCACATGGCGCAAAAAAAGCATGGAGCGAAGCGGCAGAAGCTTACAAAAAAGCCACGGAACTTGAACCAACAAATCATAAGTACCTGACATCGCTGGCTGAAGCCTATAATAAGCTGGCTAAATACAGCGAAGCCGTAAATGCCGCCCAGGCAGCCACAGCAAATCGTGGAAATTTTGCCGCGGCCTGGTTCGAACTTGGCTGGGGTTTGGAGCAGTCAGGACGATTAACTGAAGCGAAAGAAGCGTACAATAAGGCGTTGCAGGACAGGAATTACCGCCAGGCTGCTCAGTATCAAATCGATCGTATCGACGAGAAATTGAAGCAATAATAAGTATATTTTAGTTATAAAGCAGAGGCTGTCTTAGTTTCAGAAGACAGCCTCTATTTTTATCTACTATTTTACCGGCTTAATCTATTCAATTACCTGTTTTATTTTCCTGACTTCGCAGTTGGGATCTTCTTCACATCCGAAGTTAAAATCAAACTGAATTTCCTCACCATCAGGATTATCGGTCTGAATTCCTTCCAATTGAATTTCAATCTTCTTCATGTCACCTTCCATCTCTGTCTGAACACTGACGTTCTCAGCTGTAATGCCTTCAGCTGCCAGGGCGGTATGGATGGCTGCTTCAGCCTCAGCGTCAGACATTCCTGTCAGATCAAGGTTAAAATACCTTGTCGCTATTGCTGCTAATGCGTTTCCGCCTATCTCGGTTGTTAAAACTTCGGCCTTGATAGACTCGATATCAAGATCCGGTATATTCTTATGCAATGCTGTTCTGATATTTTCCGCTGCTTTATCAGGTGAAACATCAAGGAAGGTATAATTGATAAACATTTTATCATCTGCAATTTTGATAAACGTATTCTGCAAGTTTTCCATCTCAATTGAGATGTTTTGCATGTTATCATTGATGAAATTCTCTGTCATGGGAAGTTGAACTGTTACCAGTGAACCCACCGGCATATCGTAAGTAACAGGTATTAAAAGAAGTGCTACCACCAGTATGGCTACCCCTGCAATACCTATCGCTGTCCTGTTTATTGTTCTCATCGGGATAAATCTCCTTGTTTTCTGTTGCTCCAAGTGAGCCATGGTTCTTGAGAATTGGAATGGCTCAGGTTCTTCTCTGGACAAGTCCTTGAGACCTTTTTCAACCTGCGTGGGCAAATTCTCTTTCATTGCCATTCCCTCCATCGTTAAGACTCTCATAGCATTTTCTCAGTTGAGAGCGTCCCCTGGATAACCTGCTTTTTACAGCAGAATTGCTGACTTTCTGAATCCGGGCGATCTCTTCGACCTTCATCCCGAGAACTTCATAGAGGATAATCGATTCACGCTGCTTGAATGGAATCATCCTTAATGCCTGCCGGACAATTTCTTTTTCCTCGAAGGGTAGATTCTCTTCTGAATAAAGCTGTTCTGCCTCATCAATCGGAAGAAAAACTTTGTACCACTTCTGCCTGGCTTTGCTTCGGTATGAATTCCTGATGATTTGAAGCACCCAGTACTTGAATTTTTCCCTTTCCTTCAATCGTGAGAAAGAATTCCATGCTTTAATCAAACCATCCTGCAGCAGGTCATCACCATCTGCTTTTGATCCGGCAATCGAACGTGCGTATCGCATCAATTCCGGGTAGATCGGTTGAAGCAGTGTCTCAAAATCTGTTTTCATCAACTATGCCATCACCGGTGTTGGTTTCAAATACAAGACGCTCTTCGCAGCAAAATGGTCGCATCATTTCTCTGTGCTCTCATACTGAGTGAAAACGATAAACAGAAATCTGCCAAACACTGCCAGACTGGCAGAGATGGCAGTGGGATTGGAGAATATCCCATATTATCTAATGGAAAAATAGTTCTCTCGAAAAATAATTTCCTTGGTCTACACTTGCATCAAATTCCAGTAGTGTAAAGAAAAAATTTTCCTATGAATTACAATAATAAATAATTACGAGTTTAAAGTTTCAAATAGTACTGTTGAAAATTGGAAAATGTTTCTTCAGGGAGCCATAATATTTCGATTACTCCTGGAATGGCACATGCATTGCCTGAATGATGAACGATAGAAACGCGAAAAACATGTAAATATTTCGCTAGACGTTGATACATAAAGGTAATAACATGGAAAAGATTATCGGAATTGATCTTGGAACAACGAATTCCTGTGTTGCAGTAATTGAAGGTGGAGAGCCCACTGTTATTCAGAATTCAGAAGGCGCTCGTACCACTCCTTCTGTTGTTGCGTTTACAAAAACCGGGGAACGTCTCGTAGGTGCTCCGGCAAAAAGACAGGCAATTACGAATCCTGAGAATACTGTTTATTCAATTAAACGTTTTATGGGACGCCAGAAAGGCGAAGTTGGTACTGAAATTACTGAAGTACCCTATAAAGTCAGTGAAGGATCAAACAACCTGGCACAGGTTGAAGTGGTCGATAAAACTTATACACCGCCCGAAATCAGCGCCATGATTCTTCAGAAGATGAAACAGGCCGCTGATGATTATCTCGGAGAAAAGACAAACAGGGCTGTTATTACTGTTCCTGCATATTTCAACGATTCCCAGCGCCAGGCAACAAAAGACGCAGGTGAAATCGCTGGGCTTAAGGTTGAACGTATTATTAATGAACCGACAGCCGCAGCGCTTGCTTATGGCCTTGACAAGAAAAAAGATGAAAAGGTTGCCGTCTATGACCTTGGCGGTGGAACATTCGACATCTCAATCCTTGATATCGGCGATGGTGTATTTGAAGTAAAATCCACCAACGGCGATACTCACCTTGGTGGTGATGATTTTGACCAGAGGATTATTGACTGGCTGGCTGATGAGTTTAAGAAAGAGCAGGCGATAGAGCTTCGTGAGGATAAAATGGCTCTCCAGCGCCTCAAGGAAGCTGCTGAGAAAGCGAAGATCGAACTCTCATCTTCAACTCAAACCCAGATTAACCTGCCGTTTATTACGGCTACCCAGGATGGTCCAAAGCACCTCGATCTGACTTTATCACGTGCCAAGTTTGAAAGCCTTTGCAGCGACCTGATCGAACGGTCGATCAAACCATGCGAAATCGCACTGAAAGACGCAAAGCTGAAAATCGGTGATATTGACGAGGTAATCCTGGTAGGTGGTTCCACACGGATTCCTGCTATCCAGGAAGCGGTTGAGAAATTCTTCAACAAAAAACCACACAAGGGTGTAAATCCTGATGAAGTGGTGGCAGTTGGCGCCGCGATCCAGGGTGGTATTCTTGCCGGTGATGTACAGGATGTTGTCCTGCTGGACGTTACTCCTCTGAGCCTCGGAATTGAAACTCTTGGTGGTGTGATGACTAGGTTGATTGAAGCAAATACAACAATCCCGACAAAGAAAACAGAGGTCTTCTCAACAGCAGCTGACAGCCAGACAACTGTTGATATACATGTACTCCAGGGCGAACGTCCGATGGCGGCAGCTAATAAGACTATCGGAAGATTCCAGTTGACCGGTATTCCACCGGCACCTCGCGGCATTCCTCAAATTGAGGTCTCGTTTGATATCGATGCCAATGGTATTCTTTCCGTTAACGCCAAGGATAAAGCCACCGGTAAGGAGCAGAGTATTAAGATTGAAGCTTCATCCGGACTCTCGAAGGATGAAATCGAGATGATGAAAGACGAAGCAAAGCAACATGCTGAAGAGGATCAGAAGATCCGTGAGGAAGTAGATACTCGTAACGAAGCGGATGCCAGGGCACATCAGAGCAAAAAACAGCTGGAAGAACTTGGTGATAAAATATCAGCTGAAGACAAAGCCAAAATCGAGCAGGCAATAGAATCACTCGAAAACTCACTAAAGGGTACTGACATCGGCGCGATAAAGAGTGCTGATGAAGAATTGGCGAAAACCTGGAGTGACGTTTCAACCAGGATGTACCAGGAGACTGAAACTGCGGGCGCAGAGGGTGCCGGAGCTGAACAGCCCGGTGCTGAAGAAGCCAAGAGTGAACCGGATGTGGAAACTGCTGACTACGAAGTCATTGACGACGAAGAGGAAAATAAATAAGTCACCCAACGATCTTCATGTAGATATAAACTCAAAAGCACCTGTAAGATGTAAACAGGTGCTTTTTTATTTAGACAGTAGACCAATGTGCTCGATAACTTGAAATCTGTTACCTGGATTTTTAATTTGCTTTTAATAAAATTCAACCCACCTCTTGCCAGGATTACATGGAAACAAAACACACAGTCGTCATCGGTGATTCAAGGGATATGAATGAGGTTCCAGGTGAATCTGTTCATCTTGTTGTTACATCACCACCTTATTGGCAATTGAAAGATTACGGCGAGGCCGGCCAGATAGGCTACAATGATTCTTACGAAGAATACATCAACAATCTCAACCTTGTCTGGAATGAATGTTATCGTGTATTGCATAAGGGCTGCCGTCTCTGCATCAACATTGGTGACCAGTTCGCTAGGTCAGCATATTATGGTAGATACAAGGTTATTCCCATCCGTGCGGAAATAATCCGTTTCTGCGAAACCATTGGATTTGACTACATGGGTGCGATTATCTGGCAAAAGGTCACAACTACCAACACGACAGGTGGCGCATCCATCATGGGATCATATCCATATCCCAGGAATGGAATTCTTAAGCTGGATTACGAGTTCATCTTGATTTTCAAAAAACTGGGAAGGCAGCCACAAGTATCCAGGGAGATTAAAGAAAGGTCAAAACTGTCGAAGGAAGAATGGAATACCTGGTTCAGCGGGCATTGGAATTTTCCCGGAGTAAAACAGACAGAACACCTGGCTATGTTCCCGGAAGAATTGCCGAAACGGTTGATCCGGATGTTCTCAATGGTTGGTGATACTGTACTCGATCCGTTCCTGGGGAGTGGAACAACCTGCCTTGCAGCAGTAAACAATGAGCGAAATTCAATCGGTTATGAGAAAAATCCTGACTTTACAGATGAGATTAAGGACAAACTGGGATTCAGGGACAGGCGAAAATCATCGGGCAGAAATATAGAAATTACAAGTAGTAATCAGATATCGGAAAACTTCCAGGATCGTATTGAAGCACTTCCATACATATTCCATGATCCGGTCAGGTTTCAAAAACGATCAAAACCGGTTGAAAATAATTTCGGTTCAAAAATACGAAATGATGATCAAAATCTAAGGGAAAAATACCATAGAGTTAAAGCAGTGAATCGTCCTGATTTGATTCAATTGGACAATGATGAATTTGTCAGGTTGATCGGGATTAAACCCGTTAAAGAAAAACAAGAATCAGCGATTAAATGTTTGTCGGAGTATTTCAGCGGTACAAAGATCTACCTGAAATATGATTCTGAAACTTTTGACTCGGATGGTAACCGTTATGGATATGTCTTTTTAAGAAACAGAACATTTGTAAATGCGCATCTTATAAAAAGCGGTAATGTTGAAGTTGATGAAAGTTCTGAATACCGTTTCAAATCGAAATTTTTATCCTACCAAAAAGAAAGCCCGGATAAAAAATCCGGGCTAGAATAGATTGAAATAATTCCTGGCTATTTAAGAAGCATAATTTTGCCGGTTTGCTGGATGTTAAAATTGTCTCCAGTTGCAGTTATAGTCACAAAATAAACTCCACTTGAAAAACCGGTACCATCCCATTGTACATTGTAACTGCCTGCAATGTAATGTTGATCGGTTAATTCAATTACCTCCCGACCGACTACATCAAATAGTTTTATATTTACTAAAGCATTAGAAGTGAGATCGAAAGATATCTGAGTCTCAACATTAAAGGGATTTGGATGAACATTAGTTATACTTAATATCTGTTCTCCAGTTGATAAATTTGTTCTGTGAGCTGGTTCAGTGTTATTAATTTCCTCGAACCAGCCAGAAACAATCCAATCTTCGACACTTTGATTATTGATTTCGAATCCACCAAGTTTTTCAAACTCAAAACTGTCTTCAGCTATTACCTCGGGATAATCGCCAACTTTTGCGTGATAGGTATATATCCCGGCAGGCGCAAAACCTGGAACAGCTTGGGTTGGTGAAGCCATGATCATTGCATCACCCACAAGCGCCAGTCCTTCAAATAAGGTCAGTGGACCGTATGAACTCCCATTTGGTAAAGTAAGCTCCGTCCATGCGTCAAATATTACGATATTTTCTGTAAGATTTATTACTGTAGCATCCCACAGGAAATTCCCACCATTTGCGGGAATTGCTACAGGCGGATTTGATGGTTCGGCTATTAGTTCAAGCTCTGGTCCCTCAGCAGTTAATTCATGCGCGTAAATTAGTGAGTTATGGAATAAAACAATCATATCGCCATCCCAGCTGAAGTCATCAGCCAGGAACTGGTTGACGCAAATAGCGGTTCCTCTCTCACCGACCAGTGGATAACCATTATCCCAATCAGCAACCCAACCTGAACCTTCAGTTATTTCTGATTGTGAGAATAACCATCCGCCCGATAACCAGGCTACATCTACCATTATCGGATGTTCAGTGTCAAAATCACCTAATTGAAGTACCGGCTCAAATCCCATTCCTATACCCCCAATGGAAAAGGGGAGGTATTCATCATCAATTATTCTACCTTCAAGCCGCATCCCTTCGGTCACTGATGAGAAAGTACATACTATAGCGCCACCCGCATCAATATAATCAGCCAGAAGATTGCCCAGCCCTATGGCATCACTGAACCATATCACGGCATAAACCCAGACAACATCATATTCAAGCATTTCTTCTACGGTGGGTAAGTCTTCGGTATCAACATTGATATGGTCTATTTCTTCAATATCATCATAGGGGAGAAGGAGATCGCCTATTATAGCGGGATAGAGATCGTTGCTGAGTGTCAAAATTGATATCGGTTGATCAAGTTCATTGTTATACCGGTATCCTAGTGAATAATCGATCTTCCGTTCACCAGAATTATCCTGGTTACCTAAGTTTTCGATGGAAGAGACCAGGTTATCTGATAGTGAATAGTCGTTGTTTGTACCGGCTAACGAAGAGTAGCTGACAATAGTAAATAGCAATACAATACTTAATGTGATTGTAAAATGACGGCGTGAATTTCTCATGATTTACCCCTCCAGGCTTGATAATTAACATGGAACAGGGGAGGTGAGAACGTGCATGAAGGAAAACAGGACTATCCCGAGTTCCTTTAGTCAGGTTTATTTTTGTTCAGCTTTTATACAGAAATATGACAGGAAATGAATGTGAATATTGGAAGAATTATTATTGAGTTAATTTATCCTGCCATGACACCTAATAAATAGATTTTTGTTGTGGAATACAAAATCACTGAATGGAATTTTAATTTTATATTGCCTGGTAGTCTCCGAGAGTTGAAGTAATAAATTAACTATTTATCAAGTATACAATTAAAAAAGCCCGGATAAATAAATCCGGGCTTGATAATAAAATATAAATATTGATTATTTCAGTAACATCATTTTCCTGGTGCTGCTGAAGCTTGAATTCTCACCGGCAGTTTTTATTGAATAGAAATATACACCACTTGGCATATCTGAAGCGTTCCAGGAAACTGCATGCCTTCCTGCATCAAATGGCGCATCCGCCAGGACGGCTACTTCACGTCCCATCAAGTCGTATACAGCCAATGTGACCTGGGTATGTACCGGCAAAGAAAATTCAATCTCAGTTTCCGGGTTGAACGGGTTGGGATAGTTCTGCTCAAGTGAAAATACTTCCGGCAAAGTTCCAGCAGATAATTCATCAACTGAATCAAAATCGTATTCAATTAACCAACCAAGGGAATTCAGCATAACTTCATTACGGGAATCCACGTCGGCAATTGCTTCAAACGGGAAACCCAATAGTAGTGTTCTGTATCCTTCACCTTCATGACGAATTCCAGCTCTACGGATAGTTGAATACTTCAAACAATCTGTACCACCGTCATCCCTTAATGAACTTGGAATTCCGCGGTTATCCGCTCCATCGCCACCCTGGATATCAAATTCCAGTCCACCGTAGTAAGGATCGGCTTCAACGCCGAACACTGAAGTTCCCTGTTCAAAATGATCCTGGTATTCTGCACCCATCGAGGTAATTAATGCTGATCCGTCGAGATAGAAAGGTGCCTGGCTACCTGTAATCCAGAGGTTACCTCCACCTGCGAGGTATTCATCGAGAGCAGTACATTCCTGGGGAGAGATAGTTCCTGTAGCACCTGTGTACCATATTATCAACTCGGGAGCCACGTCATTAATCTCTACCGGATTCAGGACATGTTCGAATTTGTTCCAGTCACTATAAGTCAGGGTACCTGCCAACTGAATATTATTGGCTGCATCTAACGCATTAAGATAAAAATCTGCATTATTACCTTCGGCATCACCATTTACAACCAGCACCTGTCCCGGAGTGTGGGCATAATAACTGAAACTGTTTGTGAGGACAGGAAGTCCCTGGGAGGTGACGGTTAATGTTAGTTCGCCGTCAACCGCTTCTACTGCATCGCTTGTGAATATTGTGATTGTGCTGGTATAGTTTTCCCCTGCTGCCAGCGAAACAGTCGCATCGCCTGTCTGTTCTCCATCAGGTGTGGTGTAGTTAAAGCTCCATTCGGGCGGCATATCAGGAACTACGGTGATGTCATAAACATCATCCAGCATGGCAGTGTTTTCGATATAGAGATCATACGTAACTGACTCTGCCGGTGAAGTAAGGTGTGACAAATCCTCTGATTGGGCTACAAAATCGAACCCAAATCCCAATTCAGCCCAGTTAGACTGGAGTACTTCCTCAGTATCATCATCTTGTACAAAAACAACAACTTTGATGTTGGATTGCTCTATTTCCGTACCCTCAAGGTCGTGTGGCCAGGGGAAAGTTGTCTCGTACATTTCAGTTGAATTGGCGTCAATGGAAAACTCTAAACCGTCTTCATCAGGTGCCATATCGAGCATATCATCATGCCACTCATCCTGACCGTCACCAGCAATAAAATCATCCCAGTAAGTAGTTACCAGTACAAAACGGATATACACGTCCCCATCAATAGCTTCATCGCCACTGGTGACAAAGGCCATTGCAGTTACTTCATCTTCACCCACCGTTGATGCAATATCAATTGTTATTGGGCTTTCGATATCAATTCTATCGTCGAAATTGGACTGCATCTCAGCATAGTGAGTTGCTTCATCCCAGTACCACCCGGTCATTTGAATTGTGCCATCAAAGAATAAATCCGGAATTCCTCCAACTCCATAATAGGTTTCCCTGGCGTCATGTTCCTGTCCGTTGTTGTCATACCATGGATCTGAATAACAGTGGTAAACAATTACCACAACATCATCTGGATTATCTGCCGCAAAATCTGCTACCACAGGCGCCGCCTGTGCGCAGTAGCCTCAATACTGTCCGTTAAATTCTTCAAGCAGAACTCTGCGTGGGAATGCAAACAGACTTCCTGTCAGAAAGACAAGAATGAATGAAAAAATCATTAACTTACGGTACATATTCTCCTCCTCAATCCTTAAATTGGTTCTGAATCCTGCTACTATTGTATACAAGATAGTAAAGAATATTTTTGACGCAATATCCTGTGAAAAATTTTACAAAATGTTTTAGGTAAAAAAAGCGTAAAGTAAGCTATTTATTATTTTAAGCTAATATTTACATAAAAATGCCCGAAGTACATTCGGGCATTTAGAATCATTTTATCAGGATATTTTGATTATTTCAGAAGCATCATTTTACGGGTACTACTAAAACCCGAGTTCTCACCGGCAGTTTTTATTGAATAGAAATATACACCACTTGACATATCTGAAGCGTTCCAACTAACCGTATGCTTTCCTGCCTCAAATTGAGCATCCGCCAGGACAGCTACTTCACGTCCCATTAAGTCGTATACTGCTAAGGTGACCTGGGCATGTACTGGCAGAGAAAATTCTATCTCTGTTTCCGGGTTGAACGGGTTTGGATAGTTCTGCTCAAGTGAATATGTGCTGGGAATTGACCCCGCACTCAATTCATCAACTGAATCATAATCGTATTCAATTAACCAACCAAGGGAATTCAGCATAACTTCATTACGGGAATCCACGTCGGCTATTGCTTCGAATGGGAATCCTAATAGAAGTGTTCTGTATCCTTCACCTTCATGACGAATTCCGGCTCTACGGATAGTTGAATATTTTAAACAATCTGTACCACCGTCATCCCTTAATGAACTTGGAATCCCACGGTTATCCGCTCCATCGCCACCCTGGATATCAAATTCCAGTCCACCGTAGTAAGGATCATCTTCTACACCAAAGACAGAAATCCCCTGTTCAAATTGTTCCTGATATTCTGCTCCCATCGATGTTATTAATGCTGATCCGTCGAGATAAAAAGGTGCCTGGCTACCTGTAATCCAGAGGTTACCACCTCCTGCCAGGAATTCATCAAGAACTGTACATTCCTGGGGAGAAATAGTTCCTGTAGCACCTGTGTACCATATTATCAGCTCGGGTGTTGCGTCTAAAATTTCTGCGGGAACTAGAACATTTTCAGCTTTATTCCAGAAACTGAAGTTCAAGTCGCCTGCCAGAACTGTTTCTTCAGCCGCTAGCAATGCGTCATTATAGAAACTTTCGAAGTTTCCTTCGGACTCACCATTTATAACAAGTATTTGACCGCTCGCGTGAACATAATAATTATAAGTATTCGTAAAAACTGGAACTGATTGCGATGTCACCGTGAATGAAATCATTCCATCTTCAGCGGGAGATGCCGCATCTGTAGTAACTGAGATAGTACTGATATAGTTCTCTTCGGGTAACAGAGTCAGCGCATAGTCTCCAGTTGTCTCTCCGTCTGGAGTAGTATACTCGTATGACCATCCCGGTGGAATGTCGGAGACTACAGTTATGTCGTAAGTATCTTCCAAAAGCCCTGAATTACCGATTTCCAGGCTGAAATCAGTCATTGTCCCTGCCGGTACCAGGTGGTTGGTTACGTCGCTGACGGAATAAAAATCAAAACCACCACCGATTGCTGCCATTTCGGATTGAAGGACATCTTTTGTATCATCGTTCTGTACCCAGACCAGTGCAGTAACTTCCTCTTCAGTTAGTACATCATTATTAAGAGTAATCGGCCAGTTGAACGATGTCTCGAATATTTCTGTCGCGTTTGCATCGATCGTGAACTCCAGGCCATCTGCATCCGGAGCCAGATCAACACAGTCATGGTAGAAGTCTGTCTGTCCATTACTTGCTCCATTCCAGAATACGTCATTGGAAACTAGAGCGAACCGAATTCGGTGGTCTTCCAGTATATCAGCATCGCTATTTTCAACAATAGCCATTACCTGCATTTCATCTTCTAATGGAATAGTAATAATCTGGATACTGACTGGGCTTTCATTTTCCATTCTATCGTCGACAGCGTTACCTATTGAAGCATCGTTAATAGGCCAGATATCGAGCTCACCACCTACCCAGAGAGTTGGGATCGCTGTAACATTGTAATAACTGAACCGATCTTCATGTTCAGTACCGTTGACGGTATACCATGGATCATTACTACCGTGGTACACAATAACTGAAACCTGGTCAGGATTATCTACAGAATAGTCGTGTATCGCCTGCGCCGCAGCCGGACAGGTTGGTCACCACTCTGTCATAAATTCTTCAAGCAGAACACGCCTGGGGAAAGCCCACAGCGTTCCCACCAGAAGAAGAACCAAGAATACACTTAAAAGTGTCCTGTACATATTTTCCTCCAAAAGTTGAAATGATTTTTCCGGCCATTGTATACAAGTTAGTAAAGAATTCCCTCAAAGCAATATCAGTCGAGAGAAATTGCATCGTGACATGAGGCAGATGTTTATAAATTTAATAACCGGTGAATAATCTTAAAACAAAAAACGCCCGAACATTATTCGGGCGAATGAATTTTATAACTGAATATTTAACTATTTCAGTAGCATCATTTTACGCGTGCTACTAAAATTGGAATAATTTTCACTTGTACTGAGACTGTAGAAATATATTCCACTCGGTAATCCGGCGGCATTCCACGAAACAGAATGAGTACCAATTGAATATTGTCCGTTTGCTAAAACAGTAACTTCACGACCCATCATGTCAAAGATTGACAATTTTACCCTGGAGTTCTCAGGGAGCGTGAAGGTGATATCAGTTTCAGGGTTAAATGGATTGGGATAGTTCTGGTTCAGGGCAAATGAAGACGGAACAGATCCTTCAACCCTTTCATCAACGGGGTTGTAAAGATAATCGATCAACCAGATCCACGAGTATAACATCACGCTGGTCCTGCTTTCCGAATCGGCTATTGCTTCAAATGGGAATCCAAACAGTAATGTTCGATACCCATCGCCCTGGTAACGAATCCCAGCATTTCGTATAGTTGAGTACATCAGGCATTCTGTTCCACCTGCGGTATTCAAAGAGCTGGGTGTACCACGGTTATCAGCACCATCACCACCCATGATATCAAATTCCAGGTCGACAAAGTAGGGATCTTCCTCGGCAGAATGAACTGCATAACCCTGTTCAAATGGACTTTGGTAAGCTGCACCCATCATGGTAATTAAGGATGAACCGTCAAGGTAAAACGGGGCATTGCTACCGCTTATCCAGAGAGTACCTCCAGCATTCAGGTAATTCTCAAGCTCAACCATTTCGAGAGGATGAAGGGTTCCACCATCACCGGTGTACCAGATCACCATGAGAGGAGAAGATTCTACAATTTCTACGGGATTGAGCAGATGTTCAGATTTATTCCAGGTGCTGTACCTGAAATCACTATCAACAGTTAGTCCCTGAACCTCAGCGATAGCATCCATGTAATAGTCTGAATAGTTACCCGCGGGATCACCATTAATTATGAGGATTTCACCGGCAGCGTGAGTATAATAATCATATGTGTATGTAAACGGTGGTACCGCTTGTGATGTCACTGTGAAAGAGATGATACCATCCACTCCCATTGTAACACCACTTGTTTCGATAGTAATGGTACTGGTGAATGTTTCATCGGGGATCAAGGTTATTGTTGAGTTCTCACTGGTCTCGCCATCGGGTGTTGTATAACTGAAATCCCATTCTTCAGGAACGTTTGAGGCGATCGTAATGTCATATGAATCTTCCAATAGACCTATATTGGCGATTTCCAGTTCGAATTCTACAACATCTCCGGGTGCTACCAGGTGGTCAGTAGTTTCGCTGATAGTGTAAAAATCATATCCACCGCCGAGCTCATTCATTTCGGATTGAATAACCTCTTTTGTATCATCGTTCTGAATCCAGACAAGAGCGGATACATTATCTTCCTCGAGTATTTCTTCAAGCAGCTCTATAGGCCAGTTGAAATAGGTCTCATATACTTCAACGGAATTCGCTTCAATCGTGAACTCCAACCCATCAGCGTCTGGTGCCATATCGATACAACTGTGATAAAAATCTTCCTGGCCGTTATACGCACCGTCCCACCACATGTAGTTTGATACCAGTGCAAACCTGATCTGGTGATCCGCAGTTATAGCTTCGTCACCGCTTTCAACTATAGCAAGCACCTGGATTTCATCTTCAAAGGGAATGGTGATCAACTCGATACTGACCGGGCTTTCGATTTCAACCCGTTCATCAACAGCGTTGCCAATATTGAGTGCATCAATAGGGTAAACATTTGTTTCACCATCTGCTATCAGAGTTGGTATGCCGAATACATTGTAATAATCAATCCTGGCATCATGTTCTGATCCGTTAATATCACACCAGGGACTGGGTGGGAAGTAATATGCTATCGTTGTAACGAGGTCAGGATTTTCCTCATAAAAGTCGTGAATAGCCTGCGCCGCAGGCCCGCAAGGACCTCAATTATGTGCCCCGAATTCTTCGAGTAGTACTTTCCTTGGGAACGCAAACAGAGTTCCTGCCAGGAGAGCAGTAATAACCGTACAAATCATCAATTTTTTAAACATTTCTCCCTCCACTAAAATTAGGTATAGATGCTCCTGAAGATACTCTAAAGTATTAAATTCTCTCACTCTGCACAATAAAAGTCGCATTAAGAAATAAATATTTTCAGTATTTCTCCTCCATCACGTTTGAGCTATTCGACAGCGTTCCATTTTATTAGAATTACGAACCTTTAATCAATTTGCCCAGTTCATTTCCAAATTCAAAACATTGACCAAGGATCTCATCGTCTGGTTTGTATTTCACCTGCAACGGCTCCAGTGGTATGTCCGCTTTGATTTCTTCGAGATAAGAAACTATCTGTTTTGTCGCCGCAGGGCTCCATCCATAAGATCCAAAAGCTGCTCCGGTAATTTTATGGTTCTTAGGTTTCAAACCTTTCAGGTATGTAAGGATATCAGCAACAGTGGGGAAGAGGCCGGCGTTGAGATTCGGGCTTCCCACTAACATAGCAGAAGCGTCGAGTAATTCCGTTGCGATTACACTTCTCGGTGTACGACTTAGAGGCAACACCTTGACATCTACACCTGCTTCAAAGATTCCATCGGCAATTACACCCGCCATTTTCGATGTGCTTTGCCACATGGTATCGTAGACAACGACTGCTTTTTTCTCAGTTTCGTGATTTATCCACTTCCTGTAAAGGTTAATTATCCAGTCAAGTTTCTCACGCCATACAGGACCATGATCGGGAGCGATTATCTCTACCGGTTCAGAAAATGACTGCACTTTTTCAATAACCTTGCCTGTAGCAGCGGAAAAAGGCCAGAGGATGTTGGCGAAATAAGTTTTTGCTTCATATTCAAGAATCCAGGGATCTATCTCGTCGGCGAACCTTTCCATTGAGGCGAGGTGCATCCCAAAAGCGTCATTGGTGAACAGAATCTTGTCCTTATCCAGGTAAGTAAACATGCTGTCCGGCCAGTGAACCATCTTCGCGTCAAGGAATTGGAGCTTCATGTCTCCCAGGTCGAGAACATCACCCTCATTCGCGGTTTCTATCTGCCAGCCTTCATGAAAATGCAACTCCAATGCTACTACACCCTTTGGCGAAGCAAATATCTTCTCAGGTTGGATTTCCCTGATAACATCCGGGAGGGATCCCGTATGATCCATCTCTGAATGGTTGGAGATCAGATAATCTATTCTTGACGGGTGTATGACGGAATTTATCCTCGCTAACATCTCTTCCCTGAAAGGTGCTTTAACTGTATCTACCAGGGCGATTTTCTCACCCAGGACGAGGTAGGCGTTATAGGTGCTGCCACGTTCAGTCGTATAACCGTGAAAATCCGTTAATTCCCAGTCAATAGCCCCCACCCAGTATACATTGTCGCTTATTTGCACAGCCCTGAAACTGTTTCCCATGTAAAAATCCTCCGAAAATTCCTGTTTAATTTCTATCCGGCAATATATAAAATGGCATTAGCTTAGTGAACATATTTAATGGAGACCAATCAACTGAGCATTTACTCCGGTATTTATTCATATTTACTTTGTTTCAGCAATAAAGGAGATCTCGATGGCACAAAGTTATCTTGTAAGTACAAAAATATGCATGACTAAGGATGTGGGGACTCATGGCAATCTTTTTGGTGGAAATATGCTGGCCTGGATGGATGAAGCCGCGGCGGCATTTGCCAGGAAATACACCGGGGAGAAACACCTGGTCACTATCCGACTGAGCGAAGTAATTTTCAAAGTTCCCGTAAAGGTTGGGGAACTGGTAGAATTTTGTGCCATGGATCCAAAAATAGGACGAACCAGTATTACTTTCGATCTCGAGGGCAAAGTGCGAAGTAATGTAGTGTTTAGAACTACCTGTACATTTGTTGCTCTCGATGAAGACGGTAAGCCTAAAGAGATCCAGAAACACGACCACGATGAATGGGGTTCGATTATAATAGATTCAGTAAAACTTTAGCTACTCAGCTGATATACTTCTCACCGTCCCGGGGATGGAACAGGGACAGGACTGTAATCCGGTTTTTCCGGTGTCATCAAGAAGGAACCGGTCTCATCCGTCTGCGGACGCCAGCCGTTTTTCCACTCAACCGCCGGTTCAAAATTCGGATAAATCTTCAGTAATTCAACTATTATCTGGTTTGCTTCGTCTTCTCTGCCTTGTGCCCACAAGGAACTGGATATCGCGAAGGGGAAGAATGGATTGAGCGGATCGATATCAGCGGCCTGTTTAAACAGGCTTTGAGCTTTTTCCCACTCTCCGGAATCGGCTTCTTTCAATCCTCTTTCACCAATTTCCTGCGCCAGCAGGGTGCGAATTTCTTTCGATTTCGGTGCCAGCTGCACGGCATTTCGAAAAGCATCTTCCGCTTCATTTCTCATATCCAGCTGCCTGTATGCCAGGCCAAGTCCACGGTATGCTTCGACTCCTTTACTAGACTCCAGTTCCCGGAGAAAATATTCCACCGCTTCCGCTGCTCGACCCTGTTGCATTGATAACTGACCAAGGTAGAGATTTGCCAGGGGAGTAGTGGGGGAATGTTCCAACGCTGCTCTGAAGGATGACATCGCTTCAATGGATTTACCTTCTCGAACCAGTACCTGTCCTAGCAGGAGGTTTCCATAGGCAGGATTACCTCCTATCGGAACACCGGCAAAATTTCTGTTTAACAAAAAAATGAGCACAAAAACAAGAACAGCGTTTACCAGTTCACGACGCCATTTTAACTCTTCGATTTTGAAGTGCATTATAAAATTGACCGCGAATAGTGTAAATATAGCCGCTGTCGGCATCCTGAACCGTGCACTGAAGAAGAAGAGGATTATACTCAGCAGGTAAAGCAGGGCAATCCCTGCAACGAGACGTTTTTCAGGATATTTCCAGGTATTTATTATTCCCACAATGGCAAAGGGTGCTATCAAGCCGAAACCGAGGAACAAAAGTAGTTTTAATAACGGATTTCGATTAGCCATAAAATCAAGATCGCCATTGTTGCTTACCTCAGCACTCCCGAATGCCAGGAATAATTTCTTTCCAAGTAGTTTTAGACCGTCACCCGGATTAAAAACCAGGTACCTTAATCCCTCTTTATAATAGAATGATGATACTTCCGACGGTGACATTATCCGTCCTGTTTTTTGCTCAGCCCATGCATGTGCCTTTTCAGGTGTCCAGAATACACCAAGTTCCGGGTGAAATGCAGTGTACCCGTTCGCCTGCGAGTTGTTACCAAGGTAAAAATTGATGCCACCGTTAACTGATATCAATACAGGATCGCCCTGCGTCATGTTTCTGAATGTTACTGGCGCGATAGCTAGGACAACAGCGAGGACAAATGATCCGGCGAAACGCATATTCAGCGAACTATCTATCCTGCGTCTGAAAAGAATATCAAGGCATACAAGAGCAACTGGAATCAACGCAACCGGACGTGTAATGGCGGTTAATCCCCATAATATCCCCGCAAACACATACCTCTTGATTGAAGGTTTTTCCCTGGCGATTAGCGTTAGGTTGATCGATTCGATTGTCAGGTAAATCAGCAGCGATGTAATCAAACCCGTACCACTGAAATGAACCAATAATCCCTGGAACGAAAGAACAATTCCTGCGGCAAACGCCACTTTTTTATTGAACAACTTTGTACCGAGCCGATATGAAGCGTTGACGGCTAACGCTCCCAGGAGAACGTTTGCCAACCGCGCGAAGGGAAATGCCGGGCCGAACAGGAGATATATAATTCCCAGGAAAGTCGGCCATAAAGGTGGTCGGAAAAACGGGCCTGGATCGTATCCCTGCCCACTTGCAAAAGCGCGCGCGATACGGTCATAATCAACTTCATCAACAATCGGTATAGAAAAGCCAGGTTGCGCTGCCAGGGTAACGAGATAAACCAGGCGGATGGCAAGCGCCAACAGGAATATTAACAGTGCCGGGCGATCTTTCAGGGAAAATTTTTTCTCAGAGTTGGGGGTTTTATCAGTTTTTGACTTTTCAGTAGCTTTAGATTTTGAGGATTGTTTACCGTCGTTTCTCAATTTTTTCTGTTCCCCGTCAGCCATGCGTTAATCCAGTCTTACTCTGAGAATGTGCTCAGAACAAATTAAGCTAACTCGATTATCCCTGCAAGGTTTAATCCCTGTATAAATACTAAGCCATCAGGCCGAATTTCCAGGCCAGGAACAGCAGGCTGAAGCCTGTGAGGAAAACCAGCCCAAGCCATGATAAAATCCTTAGCCAGGCAGGGGGTCGGGCTTCTTCGGGCATATGTTTCCCGGTAACTACCCTGTAGTTGATATACCCTAGAACTGGAGCCAGGATAAATGATAATGTCGTAGCCAGGTCAACCATAAACTTCATGCTGTCCGGTAAAACACCTAGTAACACCAGTGCACCCGAACAGACTATCAGCATCCATCCGAAATAAAGTCCACGGTTATGAACCCTCTGCGTAAATGCAGGTAAAACCAGTTCTGTTGCTTTCCGTAGCACACGAGGGAAGGCATCAATGACTGTCAAAGTGGTGCTGAACATGGTAGTAAATGCCGCAAGCAGGATTATCCAGTAACTCCAGCTTCCAAGATTCTGAGTATACATGTTTATCAATTGTCCGGCAAAAACAGAACCCGACTCGCTGAAAGATTCTCCCGTACCATACATTGTTAATGCGCCAAGAGTAAGGAAAACAAGTGCTAGAAAAGCTGTTCCGATGTACCCGAGGTTAAAATCAAAAAGTGCTTCTTTGAGCTTAGGAGCATGGCCGGTCTGTTTTTTCCGCTCAATCGTCCAGACCGAATGCCAGACGGATATATCAAACGCTGACGGCATCCATCCCATCAAAGCCACCAGGAATGAAATACCAGCCAGATCCCATACAGCGGGTGGGTGAAATCCGGGTTGAGCGGAACTGCCGTGAGATATTGCGATTATTACCGCTGTGAGTGTTGATAGAGTTAACAGGACAATTATCACCTTAATCATTTTATCGAGAAGGGGGTAGCGTCCAAATAGTAAAAACAGGGCGCAAATAACAAACAGGATAGCGCTCCAGTTCACCGGATTAATCCCGAATCCGAAAATTCTTTCCGCCAACCCGGCTGTGACAACAGTTACTGCTGCTGTAATTGTGAACATCATCGCGAAAGTGAAGAGGAGGTAGATACCCATAGCCCATCTACCGAGACGCAGGTATCCTTCGAGGAGAGTTTCACCTGTTGCCGCTGCATACCGGGGACCATACTCGAAAAATGGATATTTAAAGAGGTTAGCTACGAGGACAGCCCAGACCAGCAGGAAACCGTAGCTTGCACCGGCTCTTGTGGATTGTACCAGGTGCGAAACACCAATCGCCGCACCAGCCCAGAGTAATCCCGGCCCAAGGCTTTTAAGAAATCCTGAAAGTCTAATATCGTTATCTGTCAATTATAACTCAACGTTTCCTGATTTCCGCAAAAATAAAGCTTCCCGATGAAATTGGGAAGCTGTTGAAACAAGAATATATAAAAAACTCAGATGACAAAGTTCTATTTAATCAGCACCATCTTCTTCATATCAGCGAATTCTGGTGTTTCTATCCAGTAGAAGTACATTCCACTTGCCAGGTTACTTGCGTTGAATGTCACCTCATGGATACCTGGAGTCATTCTTTTGTCCACCAGGTCGGCAACCTGTTGCCCAAGAGTATTATAAACAGTCAGCCTGACGTGTTGTGTTTTAACCAGGGTGAAGCTGATCTGGGTCGTGGGATTGAATGGGTTTGGATAAGCGGAGTGCAATTCGTATTCGCTTGGAATTTCAGAACCGGTGAAAGTTGTTTCTCCTGTTTCTCCGAACATCCTCTGCAGAACCTCTTTCTGTTTCTGATGGAAATCTTTTATACTGTATGGAACAACTTCAGCATTCATTCCAAGAACCGGAAGATTGAGAGGTGTTGAATGATCTATTATCCTGCTGCCACCGTAACCATCCAGTTCTCCACCTTCATCCATTGCCATCTGGTAGTAGGTTTCAAGCTCATGCAATATGCCGTAAAGTGAATCTTCTTCAGTATCGGCATCCATGATATAATCATCAAGCTGATCAATACTTTCTTCAAAATCACCAATACGGTTCTGGAACGTTAACCTTGCCCAAAAAGCTGATGATCCGAGGTCTTCGTCTTCAAGGTAGGATTCGCAATCTTCCACGAGAACACTGTCAGTGATACCGAGCGCATCCCTACACCTTAACCAACCCATAAAAGCAGCAGTGATCCCATCGTCTTCTGCCAGGTCGAGGTAAAGAGTAGCGGCAGACTCATAATAGCCGTTCAGCTCATAATTCTGCGCTAATGTAAAATCATCTGTGGATAATGCATTCCTGTTTGCTGTCAGGTCATATTCATTAGGATTATAATTAAACCAATTGTTTGGAATGAACCAATCATCGCCGTCGCCCTCGCTACCGTAGAAATTCCCAGCACAAATGATGTCATTTGTTGGGGCTGCTGAAC
>JANQEY010000217.1 GCA_028278125.1 bacterium
AAAGATGGCTGACAGTGGAAAAGTAGACGCGGTAATAGGATTAGGCACAATTATCAGGGGTGCGACAAGCCACTACGATCATGTTGCCAATGAAGTAACCAAAGGGCTGGCGCAGGTTTCCATGGAGGGCAATGTCCCGGTTATTTACGGAATCGTCACCGCTGAAAATATTGAACAGGCTATTGAACGTGCGGGAACTAAAGCAGGCAACCGTGGTTTTGCTGCTGCTCAATCGGCAATTGAGATGGTGAATCTGTACGAACAAATTTAGTTCGAGCACCAAGACTGCAGTTGGATCAAAAACCGGTATCCGGGAGTACAATTACTTATTCGATTACATATGTAATGTTTACAAACTCCCAGCCAATTGGACAGCAGGAGCAGAATAGTTTTATTGATCCTGGTTTAGAAAGTATCTTTTCCATTAATTCACGAGTATAATCTCAAATCTGAAAAAAACCAGAGGGACTAGATGCGTCGTTTTTCTTCAGCAATAATAATTCCTATCCTGTTTTTCCTGGCAATGAATTTACCTGTGTCCGCACAAAACTGGCAGACAATAACTTCGGGCTGGCATCCGCAACGGATAGCTTCAAGCGAAGAAGGTATCTGGGCTGCATCAGACGGGGGATTATTCTTTATAAACCCAGGCAGCCGGGAAATAGAGCTGAGAAACAAAGATTATGGCTTTTTTGATAACAGCATTAACGTTGTAAAAGTTGAACCCGAAACAGGAATTATCTGGATCGGTTATTTGAATGGTGTAATCGAACGGTATGATCCTTCTTCTGGTGAGATTGTTCAAGGTATCCTGGATTTTTATACTAATCCCGATGTTTTTACAATATCTGATATCTCGTTTTCTTCAGACGCCGTTTTTATTGCTACTGATATCGGTGTAAGCAAGCTGGAAAAATTGGATGATAATATCTACATCATCCGTGAAACCTACCGTGATTTTGGTGCCTGGCTTCAACCAACCAAGATCTGGAGAGTTCATGTCGCTGAAAACTATTTATACGCAGGAAGCGATTTTGGACTGGCAGTCGTAGACCTGGAAACAAACCTGATTGATCCCTCGAATTGGGCTCTTTACGATATCGGCGATGAGATTCCCCTCAATGACGATCCTGAAGGCACATATGTCAATTTTATCGGTGACGCTGGTGGGGACATCTATTTCGGACTATACCGTGTCCAGCTGTATCGATTAAGGAATAACAACTTCAGCACAATTCAACCAAACACCTGGACCTATGGGATTACCTCCGGTGACGATGGATCTGTATATATCGCCAGCAACAGGGGTATAGGCCTGATGAACGAGGAGGGCAACAGGTGGGAATACCTTTTGCCGGATTCCATCAGGGCTCGTGATTTGACCTGGGCTTTTGGTTCATTGTGGACTACTTTCGTCTCCGGGAAAGGATACCAGGGCGGAATCGCCCGGTACACTGGTGAATCTCTAGAGTTCTTCTATACAAACACACCCGGTGGTAACCAAGTAA
This sequence comes from bacterium, assembly GCA_028278125.1. The sequence goes on from JANQEY010000217.1 coordinate 1,509, forward strand.
ATGAGGTTGCTGTATCACCAAGTGGTGAATTATGGATGACAGCTGCTGGTGAAGAATCTGTTAAGGGTGCTTACCTGTTGCGTGATGGCACCTGGTACCCGTTCTCATCAATCGACCTGGTCTCCCAGTCGTTCATATATACTCTCTTCGCCCTCGGTTTTGATGATCGTGGAGGAACGTGGGTGGGAACACGCGGCAGAGGATTGATGAATATCAGGGAAGAGAATGATGAGTTTGTTGTAGAGTATTTTAACGCTTCCGATACAACCGGTGCACGTATTGATCATATGGAGGAAGCGAACGAAAACTTTGTCCTGGTAAGTGGATTTGAGATTGAGCCGGGCAAAGGTGTCTGGATGACAAATACTTACGCTGATGATGAAAAGGCTCTGGTGTTTATTCCACTGGAATGGTATGATAATCCATCCGTTGAGTGGACCAGGTATGGTCGTCCAGATTATCCCGAGACAAATGAACTGCGAAATATTGTGCGAGATAACAGCGGCAGATTGTGGATTTCATCTTTTGAGCCGGGTGATGTAAACTCGCTGGTAATTTTTGATCCTAACGGTACACCAGATGATCCAACAGATGATTTAGCCAGTAAACAGTTTCAATTCAGAACAGAAATCGGATTTGACGTAGCAGAAGACCTTGACCTGGATAAAGATGGAGTTCTCTGGCTGGCTACAACTTCCGGCCTGTTTTATGTGGATACAAATATTGAATCACCCACCAGCAATGATTTTTATGTCATGACCGGCTACCACGGCGAGGATGTGACATCTGTTACAGTAGATCCTCTAAATCATGTCTGGGTGGGAACAGCGGGTAATATTGCCGGATTAAGTGTTTTGGATGAAGACAGGTATACCTGGATGAACTACTATACAAGCAGGGATGGTCAATACCCGAGCCAGCTTGTAGACGATGAAATCACCTGCCTGGATTTTAATGACTATAGCGGTGAACTGTATATAGGAACAAACAAGGGTTTATCTATATTATCTACTCCGTACCGTAAAGTCGGAAACGAGCTGGGTGAAATCGAAGTTCGACCTCAGCCTTTTTTCGTCGGTGATGATGAGGATGTAAAACTTACTTTTGTCAATGAAAGCCTGGTTGCTGACGCGAAAGTTAAGATTTTTACACCTTCAGGACGGTTGATGCGTGAACTGAGCTTTGATGAGGTATCGGTAGATGGATGGGATGGTAAACGTGATGACGGTGAATATGTTGCCAGCGGTGTATACCTGATAGTCGTAACCGAACCGGGCGGAGAATCAAAAGTTGGGAAAGTGGCTGTTGTGAGAAAATGAATCAGGTAAATTATTGTGAATAAAAAAGAGCGGATGAGTTTTCATCCGCTCTTTTTTTAATAGGTGAAAATTATTTCAGCAACAACATCTTCCTGATCTGGTTAAATTCAGGTGTTACGATCTTGTAGAAGTAGATACCGCTTCCCAGGTTTTCAGCGTTAAATGATACCTCGTGGAAGCCGGGCATGAAGGATTGATCGACAAGTGACATCACTTCACGTCCAAGGATATCATAAACAACCAGTTTAACATGTTGAGCCGTAACCAGGTCGAACCTGATTGTTGTATTCGGGTTAAACGGGTTGGGATAGTTCTGATGCAGGGCGAATTTCTGCGGAAGCGCGTTTCCTTCCTCGACATCATCCTCAAAACTGGCGACGGTGATAGTAATATCCATCACCGGTGGATTAGCCCATCGTTCACCACCGAAGACAACCTCAGCGTATAATTCCATACCCTCTTCTATCTCGGGAACGTCATCGGCTTTCCTCAGATCGGCTGTGATCACGAGGGTTTCTTCACCACCTGATTCAATTGATCCGCCGGATGGTTCCAGCCAGATCCAGGATGGAGGAGAGTATATACCTTCCCAGATATCGACATAGTCAATCGGGGTCTGGTGGACGGTTGTGATGTGCCAGTAATCGTTGCGCCATCCCATTGAAATATCCATACCGGCCGAGGAACTGTTTTCCTCTGCCGGGTAGACTTCAAATGTATTCATGTCGTATTCCATTGTCTCAGGATTATACTTGAATACATATCCACCCTGGCCGGGATTAGCCATGTCATGAGCTATCAGCCAGATTTTATATCCATTGGGATCAAGCGGCATATAAGCCATCCCGGAAACCGACATCTCTTCGGGTTCCAGGTTCAATTCCGTCACTTCACCTGAAGTAATATCGACAACAGCAAAGTCACTGTTCCATTCACGGAGGTATAGCGAATGAGTTTCGAAATCATATGCCACAGCATTTGGTCCGAAGTTCACTGAAGTAACCAGGTTATATTCAGAGAAATGCGGGGTGAAGCTGAATACACTTCCTTCACTGTTAGCACCATAGAGAAGATGTTCATCGGCGTTATAGGCAATGTCGTAAACACCTACTCCATTACCGTCGAGAAGATCCTCAGGGTATGAGTACGAATAGAACAGATTACCCTGGTGGTTGAAGGAGTGGAGCATATTTTGACCGGTTTCTTCATCCATATATCTGCCGGACACATAGATGGAATCGGCGGTAATAACCGCGCCGGTAATTCCATCATTCGCTGTAGGTGATTGAACATCTATTCCAGCGATAATATCCCATGTTTCATCAAGTTCATTCCCGCGGTTACCGTCAAATCCCGGACCATAGATTACTCGAACATAAGCATCCCACTCGAGTAATCCTGAGCCAACGCTTTCGATCAGGAATGCTTCATTTCCCGTGGTATCGCCCCAATCCGGGTGAATATTTACCATCAATTCCAGGGCAGTTGTTTCCAGCTCACCGTCAGGGAAAAGCATTGGCATCCCACTGGCGTTAGTGAAATCGAGAGTTACAGTGTCGGCATCAGGAATAACAAAGTCGTACGCAATTTCCGGCCAGTAAAACGGATAATCACAGATCAGGTTAAATGTATCTGCTGGTGCGTTCAAGAGGAAATAATAACCTTCCGCATTGGTAAATGCTTCGAACCTGGGAATATCTTCAAGATACACCCTGGCACCTTGCAGCGGTTGATCATCATGATCGAGAACATATCCTTCAACACATCCGTAGTTGTCAGGACGAACTCCCCATATTTCGAGGTTGTCCAGCGCGACACCGTAACTGTTACTCCAGTCATCAGCGCCGAAGCTGAACATGACGTGGAATGAATCGGATTCCGCATATGCTGAAAGATCAATCTGAACCTCTTCCCATTGACCAACCATACCGGTGAATCCCTGCTCTCCACCAAGTCCCGCAATTGTGCCATCATAACCTGCCATAGGCTCAACGACAGTCCAGGTTTCCCTGTTATCATCGGATATTTTCAGGTTATAGCCATCACCCCAGTTAAACTGCATCCAGTGATAGTAGCGGATAAACGGTGTTCCCATAATAACCCAGCCGTGTGTACTCTCCAGGTCGTCTGTTTGGCCGTTTACATAGAAGGCATTGAGGATGGTAGCCCAGCAGTATTCTGTCCCATCGTATCCGCCGTTAGGACCAAACTGCGGCGATCCCCACTGCCATGTTATTCCTTCATGGTCAAACGGGTTAGGTTGTTCAGGTTCCATATCCGGTTCAAAACTTGTCCAGAAAGGTGGAAGTCCAATAAGTTGTGGGTCTGCAGTCTCTTCCATGGAGCTGTTTGGTACTTCATCGCGGGCAAATATCGAATAGGCGTAGTAACCGGGTTCGGGCACCTGGTCTTCAAACATCGCGCCTTCATTAGCAGGAATTATTGCCAGCAATTCACCGCTCCTGAACAGTCGGTATTCTGCAAGATCAACAAGATCAGTGCCGTCTTCATTCTCATTCGGTGGGGTCCAGGCGATTGTAGCTGTAAGTGCCTGGTTGTTGATATTTGTTACCTGCAGATTCGAAGGTGCCGCGGGCGGCATATTGAACATAACATCATAAACAAGGCTTGGATCAGATTCTATTTCCTCACCCGCGCTGTCAACTGTAGCAGAGATATAGAGCTGGAATTCCGTGTTTTCGAAATCGGTTCCCATTACCAGGTCATAGGTATCTACAGTCACGAGTTCAGCGTTATCCTGGGTCCAGGTTACTCCATCATCGGTCGAATAAAAAATATTAAATCCAAGGAATTCGTCGAGTTCGTTTTCACCCCCATTATCAGGAATGAGATGTTCATAAGTACCGGGCTCATCCATCTCGAGCATAATCGAGTTATCGCTGTAACCACTCCATGTTCTGATTGAGGGAGGTGTACGAGGTGAAACTTCCACCAGGACAAAATCCACGACCTGGTCATCGTCTTCATCTTCCCATTCGATCCCCGGAACCTCGGCATGTTCGTATCCGTCAGCATGGCATACGACTGTGAATGGTTGGTTGTCAATATTGAATACACCAAAATGGTAATCACCGAATTCATCTGTCTCGCCATGAAATCCGGGATCTTCCATCATATAGATATATGCATCTTCAATAGGATCGCCGTCTTCATTTTCAACATGTCCACTGATCTGGTACCTTGTATGGGTCAGTGAATATTCAAACATTCGTTCAGGGATTAATTGCGATCCACCTTCATTACCCCAATTGTAAAGATATTCGGTGGTCATAGTTGAAACGACCACGTGACCTCCTCCATAATCATACTCAATCAGAGTTGGGTCACCGTTGGCTTCTTCATTCTCAACTAGAATGGTCGCGTTATCGGGATAGGTTGTTATAATTCCATGGTTAGCCCAGTTCCCTGTCAGAGGTTCCACTAAGTCAATCAAAATCGGATGTTCATCCTGACCTTCTGCTATGTAGTTGTTATTCCGATTATCAATATTTGTATAGGTTGTTCCATCCCATAATTCCCATGGTGGGTTATGAGAATTTGTGCCACCATGGAACTGTAACCATCCACCACCATCGACATATTCCTCCAGAGCGTCCATGTTTGCGTTCAAGTCGGTATAAAACGGCTCCCACTGACATCCAGATACAATAATTACAAAGTATTGTGATAAATCAACACCATCGATATCATCTGAGGTCATGATATCATATTCAACATCATCATATGAATCCAGTATGGTTGTGTTTGCGGCACCCCAGCCTGATTGGGCGTTCCTTATCAGTAAAACCGGTATCTGATCGAGTTCATTACCACCACCCGGTCTGTTACGATCATCCGGAATAATGATATTTTCGTTTGGTGCATCAGACCGTGGAATTACCAGCGTCTGAGATTCAACTCCTGGTGTCGCTAAAGAAACTGATGCGACAGCTATCAGCAAGAGAATTACAACAAACCAAGAAATAGTTCTCATCTTAGACTCCTAACGGTTTATCTATGAATTGTTCTCAGTTGTGACAGATGGAAAAATCAGGATCAAAGTAGGCGAGTGCTGGTGTTGCCATCATGCGCAACTACCATCTTAAGTAATAAAACTAAATGTTCAGCTATAATATTTCAAGCTGTTTGGGTTTTTATTGAATATTTCTACTATTACCGGCTCAAGAGAAAACCGGCGGTTAGTGTAACCGCCGGTATGCTTTTAAGCTTTTTTTGAGATTCTTAGCCTGTACAAAATCTACTTATTTAATCAGGATCATCTTTCTCATATCTTTAAAATTACCCGTCTTTACTTCGTAAAAATAGATCCCGCTTGCCAACCTGGATGCATCAAATGATACACGGTGATATCCTGGATCCATTCTCTGGTCTACAAGCGAAGTCACTTCACGTCCCAGTATATCATATACGATCAAGCTGACATGTTGATTCTCAACCAGGTCAAACCTAATAGTAGTTTTTGGGTTGAAGGGATTCGGGTAATTCTGGTACAGAGTATATTTCTCAGGCAGAACGTTGCCTTCGGAAACATCATCTTCGATGCTAATAACTACAATAGTTATATCCATAACCGGAGGATTCGCCCATCTGTTTCCTCCGAATACGATTTCGGCATACATCTCCATACCTTCTTCAAATTCCTGTATATCCTCCGCTTTTCTCAAATCGGCAACCAACTCGATTTGTCTCTCTTCACCCGGATCAATATTACCACTTGAAGGTTCAATCCATATCCAGGATGGGGGTGAGTATATCCCTTCCCATATATCAACATAGTCTACAGGAGTCTGATGAACTGTGGTAATGTGCCAGTAATCATTTCGCCATCCCATTGAGATATCCATCCCTGCGGAAGAACTGTTTTCTTCTGCTGGGTAAACTTCGATAGTATTCATATCGTAAGCCATTGTCTCGGGATTATACTTGAACACATAGCCACCTTGTCCGAGATTCGCAGAATCATGCGCTATCAGCCAGATGTTAAATCCATCAGGATCCAGCGGCATATATGCCATTCCTGAAACATGTCTCTCCTGTGGTTCGATATCCAGAACGGTAACTTCACCTGAAGTAATATCTACAAACGCAAAATCACTATTCCACTCACGCAGGAAGAGACGGTGATTATCCATATCGTAGGCAACCGCGTTTGGGCCGAAGTTCACTGATGTAACTATTGAGAAATCAGAAAAATCGGGACTAAACTGGAATACATCACCATCGCTGTTCGCACCATAAATGACTTGTTCGTCAGGGTTATAAGCGATATCATAAACACCTGCTCCATCACCATCGAGCAGTTCTACGGGGTATGGATAGGAATAGAACAGGTTACCCTGGTGGTTGAATGAATAGAGAAAATTATCGCCGGTCTCCTCATCCATATATCTTGCAGATACATAGATAGAATCAGCGGTGACAACAGCACCGGTTATTCCCTCATTTGCCGTTGTTGATTGAACATCAATACCCGCGATAATATCCCATGTCTCATCTAGTTCATTCCCCCGGTTGCCGGTAAAATCAGGACCATAGATGACACGTACGTAAGCATTCCAATCCAGTTGTCCCGAACCAACACTTTCGATTATAAATTCCTCTTGTCCTGTAGTGTCCCCAAATTCTTCATGGATGTTTACATAAAGCTCAAGTGCTGTTGTCTCAAGTTCACCGTCAGGGAACAGCATCGGCATTCCACTGTCATTTGTGAAATCGAGCGAAACAGTATCAGCATCCGGGATTATAAAATCAGCAGCAGTCTGTGGCCAGTAGAATGGGTAATCGCAAACAATATTGAATGTATCAGCGGGAGCGTTTATGAGGAAATAATAGCCGTTTTCATTAGTAAATGCTTCAAACCTTGGAATTTCCTCCAGGTATATCCTTGCACCTTGTAACGGCTGGTCTTCATGGTCAAGAACAAATCCTTCCACACAACCATAGTTGTCCGGACGAACTCCCCAGATTTCCAGGTGGTCGATAGCCACTCCATATGCGTTGTTCCAGTCATCCGCGCCGAAGCTGAACTTTATATGGATAGAATCGGACTCAGCATAAGCTGAAAGATCAAACTGAACTTCCTCCCATGCACCTTCCATACCGGAAAAACCGTTTTCACCTCCAAGGCCTGTGATAGTTCCATCATATCCACCTACCGGTTCCACAACTGTCCAGGTGTTCCTGTTATCATCCGAAACTTTTAAATTATATCCATCCCCCCACATGAACTGCATCCAGTGATAATAGCTTATAAAGGGATTTCCGAGCACAACCCAGGCATAGGTACTCTCCAGGTCGTCCTGCTGACCGTTTACATAAAAAGCGTTTAATACAGTCGCCCAGCAATAATCGGTACCATCGTATCCACCATTGGGTCCAAATTGAGGTGAACCCCAAGCCCAGGTAATTCCTTCGTGATCAAATGGATTTGGTTGCTCAGGTTCCATATCCGGCTCAAAGCTTGTCCAGAATGGAGGCAACCCGATACGTACCGGGTCAGTTTCGTCTTCACCGGAAATATTAGGCACTTCGTCCCTGGCATGTATTGAATACGCGTAGTATCCTGCAATCGGCACCTGGTCTTCAAACATGGCGCCCTGGTTAGCGGGAATTATCGCATGGAATTCGCCATCACGATAAAGACGGTATTCGGCAAGATCTACCAAATCCGAGCCATCTTCATTCTCGTCAGGTGGATTCCATGTAATCGTTGCCGACAGCTCGGCGTTGTTTATATCCGTAACCTGTAAATTTGAAGGTGCTTCGGGCGGCATATTAAACATCACTTCATAGGATAAACTGGGATCAGATTCTATTTCTACACCCTCACTATCTACCATGGCAGAGATGTAAACCAGGAATTCAGTATTCTCAAAATCACTTCCCAGTGATACGTCATATACATCTTCGAGAATCAACTCTTCATTATGCTGATTCCAGGTTTCACCAGCATCCAGGGAATAAAAAGCATTAAAGCCGAGGAATTCGTCAAGTTCGGCTTCTCCCTCTAGTTCGTCTTCATTTAATAGATGTTCGTAGCTGCCTGGTTCGTCCATCTGCAGGAAAACACCGGTATCGCTGTAACCATCCCAGTACCGGATTGATGGTGGCGTACGTGGATCGACCTCAATCAAGACGAAATCCACAACCTGGTCATCATCTTCGTTATCCCATTCAACACCTCCAACTTCAGCATGTTCGTAGCCGTCAGCATGACATACCACTGTAAATGGTTGATCATCATTATCATACAGGTCGAATTCATAATCACCAAATTCGTCGGACTCACCATGATAAGCCGGTGCTTCAAGAATATATACATAAGCTCCTTCTACTGGATCACCATCTTCCGTTTCCACATGACCACTCAGGTTATATGCTGTATTGGAAAAACTTATGGCTAGTTCACCGAAAGGATAGTCTGCTGGGTCTGTATTATAGGATACTTCCAGTCCTATTGATCCGTCTTCGTTCTCTATACCGATTGTTTCACCGGTGACGCCACCGAGTGGACCCGTAAATCCTTCATCATACATTATCTGAATTAATCCGGATTCAGAGATTTGAACCTGGCAGGGAGCGGAAGTATGATCCCACTGGACGATAAGCATGTCATCAATGGTTTCATAATACGCGCCGTTGGCCCAATCGACAATAAAATCATCCCAGTAAAAGGCTATCAGGTTATTTGGTTCAAATGCATCCGGGAGGTTGGAGTTAATCCAGGTGACGCCCGTTGATGTAAAAGATATCCAACCATGTGCACACAGGTAAAACTCATCATAGGTTTCGCCGTAAAATGGGAAATTAAATCCAATGTCATAAGGACCTAGTGTTACATCATTGTCCAGACCGGTAATCAGTTCACCGGTATCGGCTATGTCGATCCAGTTGAACCCGGGTCCACCTTCTTCCTGTGAATCTATATAGACATACCCAAACTCATCAGGCCCGCCCTGTTCGTCAAGTTCCTCAGTGGATGTACCAATAATGTTTTCCAGTTCCAGGATCCGTTCGTCTTCGGGGTTTAATTCTTGATCATTTTCGTACTTTAGTAACGCATTCTCCAATTTGTTATAATAGATAAATCGCTTTTTGAGTGACTGATTGATTTCTGAGGTCTCATACAGCTCTTTCATAGCATCGATTTTAATTTTCAACTTTTCGACATTTGATTTGGAAGAACTTGCTTGAATATCCGACGCCGACGCAGAAAAAATCAGTACCGACAGCATCAGACAGGTAAGAAGTTTTATCCACCTGACCATACTCTACTCCTTCCCAGTATCTTTGAAAAACTGTAAACTTCAGGTGAGATGCGGATTCAGAGCGTGCAAGTACTTTGTTAATCAGAAGTTGAGGTTTCGATCTACTAAGATAAAACTAAACGATTAGAAATATCGACACAAGTATATATTTGCCAATTCTCAAATATTATTATTATTCTGCTCAAAGAGAAAGCCGGCGATGATTTCTCATCGCCGGCCGGTTTATTCTTTAAATGCAGTTAAATCAATTTGATCTGATCGCTTACTTGATCAGTATCA
>JANQEY010000239.1 GCA_028278125.1 bacterium
GGGAAATCCCTGCCCCCATGGTCCACCCGCACTGATGGTCTCTGCCAGGTGTAAATTTATTTCATCTTCATGCAGGTCACCATCTGTCATGATGGTGCGCTGTAATTGCTCCGGTGATAAAGTCTTTTGCAATTCATTTTCAAATTCAGATTTAAATTCTTCAAATTGATCTTCAGGGACGGTCAAACCTGCGGCCATTGCATGACCACCGAATTTGATAATCAAACCGGGGTTACGTGAGGCAATAGCTTCAAGAATGTCTCTTATATGGATAGCGGGAATGGAACGTGCCGAACCCTTGATAATCCCTTCTCCCTCCCTGGCGAAGGCGATGACGGGCCGGTGCCATTTATCTTTGATTTTTGATGCCAGTACCCCGACTATTCCCTGGTGCCATTGCTGATCGTACAGACAGATACCATATGGTATTTCATGTTCGGACAGTTCTATCATTTGTAACTGTGCCAGTTCCTGCATTTCCTGTTGAATTTTCTTGCGTTCCTGATTGAGCTGATCCAGTGTTCTCGCGATTTCAAGTGCCCGCAACGGATCATCACATAGCAGACACTCTATTCCCTGGGACATATCCGCCAGTCTCCCGGCAGCATTCAGCCTTGGTCCGACGACAAAACCGAGATCACTGGCCGAGATACTGCCAATAGACCGGTTCGCCACCTGCAACAGACTCTTGATACCATTGATACACTGACCGGTTCGAATCCGGGTCAGCCCCTGTGCTACCAGGATACGATTATTCCGGTCCAGCGGCACAACGTCAGTCACTGTACCGAGGGCTACCAAATCCAGATAATTGGCAAGATTAGGTTCCGCCAGATCTCGATTTTTAAACCAGTTGATCTCTCGCAGATGTGCCCGCAATGCGGCTAACAGATAAAACATCACACCGACACCCGCCAGACACTTACTCGGGAAGGTATCACCCTGCTGGTTCGGGTTGACGATGGCATTGGCATCGGGTAACTGTACTCCGGGCAAGTGGTGATCTGTAATCAACACGTCTATTCCTTTTTGCCGGGCCAGACGCACACCTTCAATACTGGAAATACCGTTATCGACTGTAATAATCAGATCCGGTTGCTGTTCCGCTGCAAGCTCTACAATTTCCGGACTCAGTCCATAACCGAAATCAAAACGACTGGGAACGATATACTGAGGTTGGACTGCACCCATCTGTTGTAAACCACGTATTGCCAGGGCACAGCTTGTGGCACCGTCAGAATCATAATCAGCAACAATCAGTATGTGCTTATGCTCCCTGATAGCATCTACTAATATGTTAACGGCTTCATTTATGCCTGATAGGGATTGAAACGGGAGTAAACCCTTTAATGAGTAGTCCAGCTCATCAACGCATTTTATATTACGGGCAGCATAGATGCGTTTCAAAACCGGATGAATCGTGTCGGGAAAAAAATCATTACAAAAATTCTCACGACGGACAATGGATTTCAACATGGAAGGTTATTATAACCACCAGATCTCAAACTGCCTATAAAATGGTTCAGTGTTCGTTATCAAGATAACGAAATTTTATCGAATTTAACTTGTCAAGTACTAATTTCCCGTACCCCGGTGCCACAAACCACGCTTCATAAACGCAGGCAATTAGGATCTTGGCTATGACTAGTTTTTATATACTCAGGCGACTGATTTCCTGTCATGAGCATTAGTTTCCAGCATTTTAGTTACCTTTTCGCAGAGTGTTTCCGGTGAAAAAGGCTTGACGATATAATTAGTAATTCCGGCGTCCAGGGCTTCAACCACTTTTCCCTTTCTGCTTTCGGTCGTCATCATTACAAACGGGATATTGCGTAACTTTTGCTCAACACGCATTTTGCCAAACAACTCTATCCCGCTCATATTAGGCATCTCCCAGTCACACATAACCACGTCAACCGGTCCCGATGACAAAATATTCAGTCCCTCTTTACCGTCTTTGGCTTCAACGATATTATCATAACCGCAGACCTCGAGAGATTTTCGGGCAATACTGCGCATCACGGTATTGTCATCCACAACCAGAATTCTTTTTCTTTTCAAACCAGGCGGCGCTTCCATATCCGTTTTTCCCTAATTTAAATAATACTAGACAGGATTATCTACGGGATATTGTCCCGGCGGCGTTATTGCAGGATC
>JANQEY010000031.1 GCA_028278125.1 bacterium
AAGGAGCGCCTCGGAGGTTTGTTGAGATACTATTACCGAAAAGCGAGTTGATGAACTTCCTCAAATCAAGTGGCCCTATGGAGATAACCAACTGATTTCTAATGGAATATTCAAAACGGATGGAAAATTTGGTCAATTTCGAATATAATTGACTGATTTATCAGCACTTTCTTGTTATTTATTTTTTTGACCATACGACTTTTTTGAATGCAGTGATCGCAACGAAGCCAATAGAATTATAAGTAAAAATATAATCTCGAACACAACTATAAAAGGGTCGTTCTTAATGATTTCAATTAAACCTCCATCTATACCGTTGAGCTTTTGAGAAAATCCAAATATGAAGGTCAACGTTCCCCAGATATATGGATTATAAACAGTTTTCGGGAAAATTATGTTTGTGGAAACCCAGTAAATAATCTCGCAACTGTATAATTTCCCTTTCAGCAGTGGGCTGGCAAGCATCAAACCGCCACTCAACATTAGTAGCGTTATAAGACCGCAGTTAACAAGCCAAATGCAGCCAGACAAAACTATCAGTTCTATAATGACGAATGATGTTTTATGCTTTTCAGGAACCATTTATTCAAACTCACAGCAGCTTTCGGTGCGCCACGGATCAGCAAACGACTCCTCGGATATCCACGAATAACCGAAGAAAGCGTCGCCAGAGAGATCTCCTCCAGCTTGACCTCCTTGATAGTCAGGAGTCCGGCCTTCACCAAGCCTGATATTATAATAAGAGATTCCTCCACCAGCGGCGCCGCCAAAAGAGAAAATATGAGAATCGCCTTCCAAATATTCTAATGAAGGCTCACCTATAGAACGACCATCCTCAAGCTTTATATTAAAATACGTAAGTCCAACAGGCAAGCCGCCTGTTCCGCCAGCAACCATACTAACAATTTCACCAAACTGCCGTTTACCGTTTATACAATCAGTCCATATCTTGCACCGAAGTACACCAACTCCAAATCTAATGCCTCCAGAGAGATATCTACAATAGCCATGATACGTAAATAAGCCTGTTGGGTCAGTGATATTGATCGGATTCTGGGTTGCATATGAATATAAATTCATCCCCCCGGCAAACCCGATGGGATCGGCAGAGATATACCTTCCGGTATTTGAATCATAATATCTGTGCCAATTATATTTCAATTTCGTTTCTTGATCATAATATTGGCCCGGAAACCTCAAATTGCTCACAAGCCCCTCAACTTCAAACGTTGTCTCCCCAAATGAGGAGTGTTCCACAGACCAAACAACGGATCCATCTGAGATAACCATCCTTTGAGGAGTTCCAAGGTGGTCATTTTGATAGAAGTGGTACTTTTCATCATTTTTCATATATAAAGGGGCTGTTGTCAAGATTGATGTAGGTTTGTATCCGTAGATTTTAACCTCATTACCACTTGAATCATACTCTCCAACGAGTCCTTGATCAGCATAATGGAAACAAATTCGTTTATAATTCACCTCCTTCCAAAGCCTTCTTCCAAACGGATCATAGTAGTATGTAGCAATAACACCCCCATTACTGTCTTCCACACGAACCAGGCGATCTTCTATATTATAAAAAAACATTGTGATTTTACCGTTGACGTTTTTTTGTATCATATTGCCATTATCATCATAGACATAGTTCACGCCATCATAGCCACCGAGTTCATTATTCTCATTGTACGTCCAGTTGCCAATTGTATCAAAAGATGTCAACCTGTTTCCAACGGCATCATAGGTAAACGCCTCATCATCCAGAGTTGGATTGGCAGTGCTCGTTAGGCGGTAAAGATTGTCATATCCATATATATAGTTCCCATGATCGGTCTGTTTGTTTAGGATGTTGTTCATCTTATCATAGCTATACTGATAATTCATCAATTCTCTTTGTCCAGGATCAGTCACTTTGATCGAATCGGTCCGCATTAAGGAATCATATGTCAATTTTCTGGATGTTCCACCAGGAAATATAATGGACGAGGGACGAGTCCAGTCGTAATCGCTGTAGGTGACATATCCTACGTCGGGTATCTGAACTCCGGTAAGGCGATTTGCTTCATCGTAAGTATATTGATAGATGAGGCCATCCGGGCCGATGAAGCTCTTCTTCAGACCGTTTTTGTAATAAGTGTAGTTGTTTGTTAAAGAAAAATATCCATAATCAACGGTTTCCGAAATCTTTCGATTCTCTGCGTCATAGGTATATGAACCTGTGGTCACGCCATCATCGTAACCGGTTAAATTTCCCGCTTTGTCGTATGCTAAAGTCACGGATTTTACTGCATTTACATGATCCCCGCTGGAGTAATAATGGACATTTGTCAATCGATTCGCGGCATCGTATACGTGCCCCGTTTTCTGCCCCTTGGCGTCGATCTTTTCGATCAGGTTGCCGGCCCCGTCGTAGGTATATAGCGTATCCTGGCCCATCGGCCGGATTTCCTTGACCAAGCGGTCGTTTCGATCATATTCGAACCGCGTGGCGTTGCCGTTGGCATCGGTGAGGGCGAGCAGGTTGTCCCGATTGTCATACGTATATGCGGTTTCTCCATCCATCGCATCTTTTACCATGGTCAATCGCTCAAGCCGGTCGTGGAAGTATTTCGTGGTGTTGGAATTTTTATCGGTTGTCCACCACAGGTTGCCGGTGGGACCGAATTTATGTTGTGTGAGATGGTTTTTTCCATTATCGAGCAACTCCTTCTCTTCAATTCTTCTCCCTCGCTTGTCGTACTTGAATTCCCTTGAAAAGGTCGGATAGGTGATTCGATTCACCTTGCCATAGCCGC